>JAJXVI010000387.1 GCA_021782195.1 bacterium
ACAGCGGACCCACGAACCGGTCGCAACAGCGGACCCACGAACCGGTCGCAACAGCGGACCCACGAACCGGTCGCAACAGCGGACCCACGAACCGGTCGCAACAGCGGACCCACGAACCGGAAAAAACAACAGTGTCCCCGAAGCGGCTGCTCACCGGGGGAGGCGGCGGTAACCGCACAGCAGAAGGAGGGCGAAGCGGTAGCAATTCCAGGAGTTCCGAAGGGAAACCCAACAAGAGAAAGGCACGGCGAGGCAAGGGCGGCGTTGCACAAGACGCTTCAACACGGGACCTGGGCTCCACAACCACACTCACCTGGTAAATCCAACGAGAACACTGCACGTGATCTGTAACAAGGAAACTCAGAAGTGTACGGTCAAGACAACACGCGGGGCACGGGTCTCCGGAAAACAGCGCGCAGGAGCGCCCAAACACAGTAATACAGGCCACACGCGCGACCTGTCGAGCCGCTTGACGGAGAAGCTAGCTTAAACGCTGTAGATCCCCATGTTATAGAGTGCATTCGACAGGTAGGGCGGAAGAACCGTAGCGACATCAACGGACTGGCTACCCTCACTGCTGAAGCGAGGAGGGCCATTGAGAAAAGCCTCTTCAAGCTTCGTTCGCTGGGCCTCATCGCGCTTCTGTCGCAGCAGTTCGGCAAGGTCCTGTTGATGCTGGTAGAGTTCACCAGCCTCCGGACTTTCATCTTCCATCTGCGCGTGCTGATCTTCCATGCCGCGCAACTGACCGAGCTTGTCATCTGCGACAGCGACCTGCTCAGGGCTGTACAGGTCACACTTGAGACCCTCTTCCTGCTGTCGATTTCGCAACCCCAGAGCCTTCTTGTGAGAAAGAATCAACATCTTCTGGAGCTCCGCCTGCACGGCAGGGTTCCCAAGCTCCGGCTTGTTTGCCTGGAGGAACTGAGTAAAATCCTGCTTCTGCTGCTCCACGAACTTCTGTGTCTGCTGGTCATGCTTGTCAGCAAGCTGACTTCGGGTATTGCTCTCGAAGTTCTGACGGGCCACAGACTGCTGGGGCGTTTCAGCGCCAGACGCGACCTGGGGTTGGCCCTGCTCGTTGAGGGCCACCTGGTCCTGCGTCTGCCCGTCTGGCGTCTGCGCCTGTGTGGTTTCGAGATGGTTCTCGGAGAAGAACTGCTGCTTCATGTCAGACAGTTCTTGCTGGGTTTGATTCATGAATCCCGAGCGTACAGACGCGTTCTGTTGCTGCATGGTGAGCAGGTTGTTTGCAGCCTCGTTGGGAAACGGCGGGGCGTCAAGATTGCTCTGGAAACCTGCCCCGATATTGTCAGTCGGATGATACTCGGCCTCGGCCATCATCCGATTGAGATCAGCGAGTGCCTGCTGATTTTGCTGAGCCGCTTCCCCGCTGACGACTGCACCACCCACCAGATTCGCCAACATCCCAAGACCGATCGGCGCCAGGAACATCATGCCAGATCGCCTGCCTCCACCGGGTCCGGACAGTACCGACCCGCACCGGAACCCGCTTGTTTCGGGAGCTACCACCCGAGTAAATGAAACGCTAGAAGCGCCCGTGGCATGATTATCCCCCGGTGCATGCACAAAGTCAACCCCTTACTAACAGGCGAAGGTCAGCAAGCTTCAGCAGGCCGCTCAACTCCCTGTGGGCACGCGCGGAAGTGCTGACGGACAGTCGGGGAAGTTCCCCCGAAGACGAGGGAGCATCGCGCGAGCGCTGGTGCACACTCCGGCGAAAAAGGCTCCGACGGTGGAAACCGACACCAAACGGGCGCCTACGAGAAACACCACGACAGGAAGACGACCGCCTCGATCCGCGTCTATCGGTGACGCAAGAGCACGAGCTGCACGCAACGGCTCAATCTGAGTGAGGCCGCACAGCGTTGAAAAATCGCCCACAAGAACGGCTCCCCGTCAGACAAAGTCACAATCGAGCGTCGCGTGTAAAAGTAACCTCCCCACTGACGGGACCGTACAGACCGTCACGCCAGGCAGGTCACAATCGAGCGTCGCGTGTAAAAGTAACCTCCCTTCCGCAGCAGTCAAACAATGTTCGCGAAAACACGCATTGCTCACCTTGCTTGACGACGCGATATCGGTCTTCCGCAGCAGTCCAAAACCGCTCGCGAACACACGCGTCACGGATCCTTGGGTTGTCTCAACGATATCCAGACGCGCACAAACCTGCACTCACTCACCAGCAGACGAAGCCTCTCGCATCTCCGCCCGCACGGGGTCGAAAACAAATACGACCCCTCCCAGGAGCGACCACACCGCGATGTTCGCGGAATACAGGACCGGGATTGCACCTGACAGCGCCCTGGATGCGCCGGCAGCCACAAACACGAGGAGCATCACCACGTCACGTCCCCCCAGTCCGCCCGGAGTCAGGGGAAGAGCGCCCGCCGCATTCGCCATCTGAACCGCGACGAGGTACTCCACCACGGAAAGATGGTGCTCTCCAACCGCTCGAGCAAGACACAAGACGGTCGCCGTGGCAAGCAGATGAATCACGACCGACACTGCGGTTCCCCACATGAGCACTGACGGACACTCGCGATAGGCGTCCAATGCCCCCGTCACTCGGTAGACAACCGCACGAACCCGCGGCGGCGTCACTCGCAGACAAGCCTGCACACCCCCTCGAATCCAGACGATCCTTCCGAGACGCCCCCGGAAGGCAACCGCAACCACAGCGGCAACCACGGCGAACACGGTAACGCCGAACACGAGCGCTGCAAGCCTCAGACGTGGATCCGCGTGGTTTAGAAAACCGATCCCGCAGACCATGGAAATGGCCGTCAGCACAACCAGACCGAGTACCCCCAGCAAGCGGTCCACAAAAATCGTGAGCAGCGACTCTACGCGGCGGCCCGGAGTTTCCCGGGCAAGCACCGAGGCCTTTGCCAGGTCACCCCCGAGTGCCCCGGGCACGAACATGTTGAAAAACCCAGCGATCATCACGAGGCGAAAAGTCATCCTCCAGGACAGGTGAACCCCCGCCACCGAAAGCAAACGACGCCACCGCCAGACCAGCAAGGGATACCCGGCTGCGTAGCACAGCTGAGCGGCCACCAGCCACCACGGATTGCAGGCACGGTAGAGCGCCACGAGATTCACGCCCGACGAGCGGATGACAGAGCGAATCAGCCACCCTGCAAGCAAAAAACCGACGCCCGCCCTCAGGAAATTCCAGGCGGCTCGGCGGCCTCTTGACGCAGAAGTATCTGAGATGGCCGACGACATCACTCTTCCCTCCCCCTCTCGCACCTCACCCACATCCCAGCACCGCGACACGACCCCCGCACGCGAGACGAACGCCTGCCGAGTCTACTCATAGAAAGCTCGTGCGAGAGCGCGCCTGTCAATCCACGACACGTCCCACACCACGGCCCCTCCTCCACGCACGTCCCCGAGACACAGCGCAACGATTGCGCCGGCACACACGTCCCACACCACGGCCCCTCCACGCACGTCCCAGAAACACAGCGCGGCGATTGCGCAGGCATACACGTCCCGCAAAGCGAGAGACGCGGGCGATCCAGGCTACACGTCCCAGCGGCGCCCAGCGCAACAGGTCGGGGCCTTGTGCTGAAGGTCACCCTAAAGCCCTACCAGGCCTGATGAAACAATAAAGCGCCGTTCAGCACCTCGGTCGAGGACATGAAGAGCGCTCCAGCAAGCCGGGAAAGCCGAACTGCCCGGACCACACGCTGTTGTAGATGATGCGGCACGTCGCTGCAGCGATGGAACTCGAGGAGACTGAGACCACATCGCGTAGCCCAGGGGGCCGGAGCTCGGAACCCCGGTACGCGACACAGCACAGCCTTCTCGAGTCGCTGGCGTCAGGGCGTGAAGCACGATCTCCCGTGATCCGGTCTAACTGCCGACAAAGAAGCGAGCAACCTCGAACGCTCCCCCCGACATCGAGGGGATGAGA
>JAJXVI010000001.1 GCA_021782195.1 bacterium
CCACGGTCAGACCCGTGCCCGTGGCAATGCCGAGCACCCCGCCCAGCAGGCTCAGGAGGAGCGCCTCGGTCAGGAATTGCGCGAAAATGTCACGTCGTCGCGCTCCAATCGCCTTTCGAATCCCGATTTCTCTTGTGCGTTCCGTGACCGAGACCAGCATGATGTTCATGATGCCGATACTTCCAACAATGAGGGAAATTGCGGCAATCGCTGCCACGAAGGTCGTCAGCGCGTCGGAAATTCGTGACATGGTCGACATGAGCTCCGACTGGGTATGGAAGTGGAAGTCGCTGGAGCGCTTGTGGCGCGACTCCAGCAGACTGGTGATCGCCGAACGCACCGGGTCGACCATTTCCGGGTTGCGCGCCCACACGATCATCTCCAGCAACCGATCCGTTTGCAGCAGGTCGCTGCCCGTGGAAATTGGGGCAAAAATGAGATCGTCCAGGTCGAACCCGAGTGTTGCGCCCTTGTGCTCCATCACGCCCAGGCACTCGTACTTCGACCCGCTGATGCGCACCGTTTCTCCTACCGGTGACACTCCGCCAAACAGCCGTCTGCTGACCTTGTCTCCCAGCACGCAGACCCTGCGACGCCGGTGCACGTCCACGTCGTCGAAGAAGCGTCCCAGGGCGACCTGATACCCCACGAGTCGCGTGTAGTTGGCCGTCACGCCCCACAACGTCGTGTCGGTCGATCGGTTGTGCACCTTGACCGTCACTGAGCCCACGATGACCGGCAGGACGTCCACGACTCCAGGCACCCGTCGCTTGATCTCGAGTGCGTCGTCGTAGGTGAGCCGGGAGGCCCCGATCGGAGGATCGTTCTTTCCTGGATGGATCACCAGCACGCTCGGGCCAAGCCCGAGCGACGTCATCATGTTGTTCACGTAGGCCTGTGCGCTCTGTCCCATCGACACCAACAGGATGACGACGGATACCCCGATGACCACGCCGAGCAGCGTGAGCGTGGAACGGACCCGGTTCGAGGCGATCGCGTCAAATGCGGAGCGGAAGGCGTCCTCGAAGCTCACGGCTCACCCTCGTTGACCAGGACGCCGTCGCGCATGTGCAGCACGCGGTTGGCACGGGCCGCCATGGCCATGTCGTGCGTGACCATCAGCACCGTACTTCCACCCGCGTGCAGTGACTCGATCAACCGCATGATTTCCAGGCCGGTCGTGGTGTCCAGGCTCCCTGTCGGCTCGTCGGCAAGGAGCAGGGACGGGTTCATGACAAGGGCTCGCGCGATGGCCACCCGCTGGCGTTCTCCTCCACTCAAGCCGGTGGGCAGGTGACTGGCCCGGTGGGCGAGTCCGACGAGTCCCAGCATGTCCTGCGCACGCGTTCGTCGTTCCGGGCGGGGACGCCCCGCGTACATCAGCGGAAGTTCCACGTTCGCCTGCGCGGTCATGCGCGTGAGCAGGTTGTGGGTCTGGAAGATGAAGCCGATGCGGCGATTTCGCACGAGCGCGAGGGCGTCGTCGGTGAGTTGCGCGACGTCCTCTCCTTCGAGAAGTACGCGGCCGCCTGTCGGGCGGTCAAGGCACCCGATCAGGTTCATCAGCGTGGACTTGCCGCACCCGCTCGGACCGACCAGCGACACGAACTCTCCTCTCCGGATGCCGAACGACACGCCGCGCACTGCGCCGACCGCAGCGGGCCCGTCCCCGTAACGGCGGTGCACGTCATCCAGTATCAGAACCTCGTCGGATGCTTCTCCAGCCTTGTTCATTGCGCCGGCGCCGGTGACGTGCGCACCCGGATCCCCTCCCGCAGCAGTTCTCGTCCCCCGATGATCACCTCATCGCCGTCGCGCAACCCGCTTTTGACCTGTACCCGTCGCGCGTCCCGTACGCCGAGTTGCAGGGAACGCTGCACCGCGCAACCACCCTCCACAGCCCAGACCGAGCCGGTCTCGGCAACCAGGGCCTCGCGTGGTACGACGAGCGCGTTCCGCACCGTGCGCGTGATGAGATCGACATAGAGCGACATTCCGGGCCTCAGTCGGTTCCTTGGGTCCGAGAGCGTGATGCGCCCCTTGAAGATGCGGTCCTCCTCGCGGCCTGCGGTCATGGACGTGGACCGCTTTTGCATCGCTTCACTGCCGATCCGTATCAGGCGCCCCGCAAACGTCAGATCGGGCCAGGTATCGGAAGTCATGAGCGCTTTCATTCCCACATGCACCGCGGCCATGTCGCGCTCGTCAATCTGCGCTTCCACGTAGAGTCTGGAGGGGTCGACCACCCGGGCAATCAAGGTGCCCGGCGCGACCACGTCGCCGACCGAGACGTCGGTCGCGAGATTGCAGGTTCCGTTACACGGTGCCGTCAACACGACGTCGCGCAGTTGTGCGCGCGCTTCCTGGGCGCGGGCTTGCGCCGCCTGGAAAGCGGCCGCCGCGGCCTCCATCTGTGGTGCTGCGGAGTCTGCGCGTGCGAGCGTGGCCAGCGCTTGCGCGACGCCGGCTTCTTGCTGTGCGACTTCGGCCGCTGCGGCGCGGCGGTCCTCGGTGCGCGACCCGTCGGTCACGAGCTGCAGGTCAGCCTCGCTTTGCCGCACCCGTGACCGTGCCTGACGCCAGGCCGCGCGCGTGGCATCAACTTCGCGCAGGGGAACGTAACCTTCCCCATAGAGTTTCCGCGCACGTTGGTACTGGCGGCGTGCTTCCCACAGCGCAGCCTGCGTCTGGCTCTGCACGGCGCGTGCCCGGGCCCGCTCGGCCGGTAGCGGACCGTGTTCCACCCGCGCCTGCTGAGCCCTGGCCCTGGCGAGTGCGGCCCGCGCTTCGGCCACCCCGGTCTCGGCTCGCTGCACCTCGGACCGTACGTTGACGTGTGTTTCGCGCAGCTGGTCGGCGGCGCGGGCGGCGTCGGCGTCGGCGGCCTCGATGGCCGCACGGACGGCCGATTCGTCGAGCGTTGCAATCACCTGACCCGCGGACACGCGCGCACCGTCGTGCACGGATATGCTGCGAACGCGCGAGGAGATTCGCGCGGCAACCACACCTTCCGTGTTCGAACGTACGGTGCCGTCCTCGTCGCATCCAACCTCGATGGTATCGCGGGTGACCTTGACGACGCTGACCGCGACGGGTTGGTGGGTCCGCCAGTACGCAATGCCCAGACCACACAGCAGAATCAGGGCCACGAATATGGCAAAGATTTTCACAGAGCGCTGTTTCCCCGGCCGCGGACGGGTTCCTTCGGTGCTGGCAAGGGAGCGTGGCGACCTTTGCCGCTGTCGTGATCCCCGCCTGGCGGTCTCGGTGCTCCGAGGTGCTCCGAGGTGCTCAGAGCCGCTCCGAGGTGCTCAAGGATGCTCAGATGGGAACGTGGCGGTGCCGTCGCCTTCAGGTGTCTCTAGTCTCCGCCAGGTCGTGTCCGAACGGGAAGAGTGCAAGGGGGATCAGCTTGACGTGCTGCACGGCGAACGGAATTCCCACAATCGTGATGGCGAGAAGCCCTGCGTGAACGAGGTGCGTGACCGCAATCTCCCACCCAAACAGCACGAGCCAGAGGACGTTGAGGAGTACGTTGATCGTGCTGCTGGAATTCCCGCTTTCCACGACGTTCTTGCCAAACGGAGTCAGGTTGGCGAATCCCAGTTTGATGGCCTGAAGGCCGAAGGGAATTCCCACGACGGTCAGGCACATCAAAAGCCCCCCAACGACGTAGGCCACGGAGGTGACGAGTCCTCCGCAGATAAGCCAGACCACGTTCCCGAGACAGCTCATGGGACGATTCCACCTTTCACCGGGATTCGCCCGTGCGACCGTAGAAGCACGCGCGGACGGCGCAGCGGGAGGTTCGCGCTCAAAGGGTACGGCGTCCTGTCTGGTGTCCCGCCGCGTCGCTCTTTGCGCCCCCGGCTGCTTGCGCGGACGTCCCCTCCGCTCATCGCGGACGGCGCAGCGGGAGGTCGAACGAAAGCGTGGTGACGGGTCGGTGGACCGTGAAAAACAGATAGGGAGCTCCTCGGCGCGCCGTGACACCTGCGGGCAGGGAGGTGGGGAGCGTGGCTTCGCCATCGGGGATGGCCACGGTAACGTCCTCGAGGGAGACGGGTGCCTTGAGCGTTATCGAGAGCTGGTGACCTCGCCTGACGCACGCGCACGACACCGTGACGAAGCGTCGAAAGAATTCGGCGAACCACGCAATGGGTGCCACGTTCAATCGCCCCGCTGCCTGCGCCGCCGTGACGCGGTCGAGAAACGTGGCGCAGGCGCGCCGTAGCGGCTCGGTGCACAGGTCGTGCGGGTGGATGCAGACGAGGCGGACGGTGCGTTCGTGTTGTACAGCGTCCATCGTGGACTCCAGCCACCTGAGGAGTTCCGAGGGCGACGCGTGAGAACGCGGCAGTTCATCGATGGAGCGCTTGTGCGCGTGCGGCGTGATGGGGACCGACCAGAACGAGCGTGAGACCGTGGTTGCGCCTGCCAGGCATCCGCGGGGCGCGCCTTTCGGGTCACTCGTGCAGGAACACCCTTCGATCCCCTGCGCCTTTAGAAGTTGTGCAATCTTCTCCTCGGGACGCAGCCCCGTGCCCGCGTGGTCGGGGCTCGCGGTCACGTTGATCTCGCAGCGCAGGTCCGGACGCAGCAGGTGATCTGCCACGAGACGCGGCACGGCCGCAAGGTCGCGGCGAGAGTCGACGCGCCAGTCAAGCACCAGCCCGCCCACGCCGCCAGGGGCAGGCACGAGGTGCGGCGTGGGCACGAGGGTCTCGAGGAATGTTCGGAGCACGGCGCGCATGGGCAGGTCGTCCCCTTTCGCCGTGAGCGCGCCGAGCGGGAGGTCGACCCAGAGGGCGCAGCCCCGTCCGACGTGGCGCAGCGAGAGCGTCGGTGGCGCGGAAGAAGCGTGCGCTCCGGGGATGTCGCGCCCTTGCGGGGAAGGCGCGTTCTGCGCGGCGCCAGGGGACGTGGCGTTGTGCGAGTCGGGGAGGGTGGCGGACACGTCCAGGTCCGACGCCAGCGCTCGGGTGACGACCTGCGGATAGGAGCGTGCTGCGGGCCCGTCGCCGCGGATAGCGTTCGTGGCGACGAGCACGCCCGCGGGGATCTGCCAACCGCGTGCGGCCGCCGCGGACACGAACCGAAAGGGGCGCTTTACGATCGGATTGACATTCGTCTTCTGCACGTGGGCGTATTCCACGCCGAGCAGTCCGGCGAACACGGCTTGCGCGCGGTGTGCACCCTGGTCGGTCTGCGTGCCGGCGTCGAAGATCACCGCGACGGCTCCGCCTCTGGAAACGTAGGACTTCATTTTCGGTCCCATTTCGTGCGGCAAGCGGCGCACGAGGCGGTCTGGGAACACGATGGCCTGCCACGAGTGAAGCTGCTCTTCGGTCGGTCTGAGCAGGAGGTCCTGCTGGGGAACCCACACGTGAGGAATCCCTTCCTCCGTCAGTACCGATTCACAGGCGTCGCGGATGCGTGACCGAGGAACGTCCCCGTCGTAGGCGATGGCGACGCGAAACGTGGTTGTGCCAGCTCCGTCTTTTCCCTGACTCCAGACGTACGCTCCAAAAGCAAACAGCGCCAGCGCGGCCAGCGCGAGAAAGAACCGAAAAGAGCGCAGGCGGACCGCCCACCTGCGCAGGAGAAGCTTCCCCCGGACTTGCCCGCGCTCGACCTTCTCGATCACGGGAGGCGACGGGCGGGGGCTAGCCCGACACCGGATTGAGGACTTCGGCGATGGCCGCAGCCAGCCGCCGGATGCCCTCACGGATGCGGTCCGGGGTCGCGTTTGAGAAGTTCAGGCGCATCGTGTTGCGCCCGGCACCGTCGGCGTGGAACGGCGTGCCCGGTACGAAAGCGACTT
Organism: bacterium; assembly: GCA_021782195.1. GTDB lineage: Bacteria > Vulcanimicrobiota > Xenobia > RGZZ01 > RGZZ01 > JAJXVI01. The sequence goes on from JAJXVI010000001.1 coordinate 5,825, forward strand.
TCTGCTCCAGGGCCAGTTCCAGCACTTTGCTCGCGTCGACGTTGGCCGGCAGGGTGACCCAGAGGAACATGCCACCCTGTCGGTGGGTCCAGGTGGTGCCCTGCGGGAACATCTCCGTCAGGGCCGCCAGCATCACGTCGCGGCGGCGTCGATACTCGTCGACGATGACGCCGATGTGTCGCTCCATGATGCCGCGCGACACGATGTCGTGCACGACCATCTGCGTGAAGGTGGACGTGTGGAGGTCGGTGGCTTGCTTGACCAGCGTCAGTTTCTCGATGACGCGCGGCGGTGCGGCAATCCATCCGACGCGCAGGCCCGGGGCGAGCACCTTGGAAAAACTGCCGAGCCCGATGACGTTTCCGTCGTAGGCCTGGTCGTCTCGCCGCTGGGCCGCGTCGATGCACATCAACGAAGGGAGCGGTTCACCCTCGAAGCGCAGGGAGCCGTACGGGTCGTCTTCCACGATGGGGACGTCGAACTCGCGCGCGACTGCCACGAGCTCGCGGCGTCGGGGGGCAGAGATGGTCACGCCGCGCGGGTTCTGGAAGTTGGGGACGCAGTAGATGAGCTTTGCGGAAGGCCGCAGAATGGGTGCGAGTTCGTCGGTGACCATGCCGTCCTGGTCGCTCGGGACGCTCGCAAAAGTTGCACCGTAGGGGCGCCAGCACTGAAGGGTGGCGAGGTACGTAGGCGACTCGACGACGATGCGGTCGTTGGCGTCGACAAACAGCTTGCCGATCAGGTCGAGTGCCTGCTGCGAACCCGACGTGACGAGGATGTTGTTCTCGTCGAGGCGCAGTCCGTCGCGTGAGAGGTACGTCGCGATCCATCGTCGCAACGGGCGATACCCTTCGGTCGTGCTGTACTGAAGGGCGGCCGGTCCGTGCTCGGCCAGCACCCGCTCCGATGCTTCCTCGACCGCCTTGACCGGAAAGACCTCAGGCGCGGGCATGCCTCCACCGAAAGAGATGAACTCAGGCTTCTCCGTGATCTTGAGGAGTTCCCGGATGGCCGATCCCTGAATCAGGTCGGCTCGACGAGAGTAACGGTCTTCCCACATGAGTGACATGGCGCTGATTCCTCCTGGAGGCGTGGCGTGCGGCCTGGTGGGGGCAGAAGCGCGGCATGCCGCCGGCCGGCCCTCGTGGCTTGAGGCCCTCCTGACTATAGAACGTTTCCGCGTCATTGTATAGGGACAATTGCAGTGACAATCCGCGCCAGTTGGACGGTCTGTTTCGCCGGCGTGGGCGCACCCGGAAGCATCGATTTCAGCCTGATGTTCGCTTTGCGACGTTTCAAATGTCTCGTGACCGTGTCGTGGAGCACCGCCGGCCTCGCGCAGGTTTGAACAAGACGTAATGCGGGAAGCATATGGACAATTTGTCCCTGTCTGCTCTATAATCGGAAAGTGGAACTCAATCTCGATCGGAGCTCATCCCTGCCGCTGTATCGACAGATAGTCGAGCAGGTGCGCGATCAGGTGGAGACGGCTCGTCTCGCACCAGGTACACGCCTGCCCACCGTCCGCGCGCTTGCCGAGTCCCTCGGTCTGACCCGTCTGACCGTGCACTCCGCCTTCAACGAGTTGCAGGCGCTGGGGATCGTGGAGTCGTTTGTCGGACGAGGCACGTTTGTGGCCAGGGGCGTTCGTCTTTCCACGCCCGAGCAGCGGCCGGTTCTCGAACGCAAGCAACGGCGGCTGGGGGAACTGATGCTTCTCAAGGAACGACCGGACCTGCTGTCGTTTGCTCAGGCCATTCCCGCGTCCGAGTCATACCCGTTCGAGGAGTTCCAGAAATCGCTTGAAGTCGCGGCGCGCGACCTGGATGCATTTGGATACGGACCGGTCGGGGGCGACGCCGCGCTGCGCGAGCAGGTGAGCGCATTGCTCGCAACACGCGGATTGAATCTTGCGCCCGACGACGTACTCATCAACAACGGGGCGCAGCAGGCAATCTATCTTGCTTTGAGAGCCTTCACCCGGGCCGACGAGGCGGTGCTCGTCGAGGAACCGACCTATTCCGGGGTCATCGAACTCGCCGCGCTGCGCGGACAGCGTCTCATCAGCGTGCCGATCCGTGAAGGTGGCATCGATCTCGCGGCCCTTGAGCGTGCGTGCGAGACGTATCGTCCGCGGCTTCTGTACACGGTGGCTACCTTCCACAATCCGACCGGATTGTCGCTGGCCGAAAGTTCCCGTGCCCGCCTGCTGGCACTGGCCGACCGGTACGATTTCCTGATCGTCGAAGATGATGCGTACGGCTGGCTCTCCTACGACGGTCCGTCTCCGCGTCCGCTGAAAGCTTTTGACCGGAGCGGTCGGGTGATCTATGTCGCGAGCTTTTCCAAGGTCTTGATGCCATCGCTTCGACTGGGAGCGATCGTCGCGAACCACGCGCTGATGAGCCAGCTCGCGGCGGCCCGCGAAAGCTGTGACCTGGCCAGTTCCGCTTTGATGCAGCGCGCCCTCGCTGACTTTTTGCGGCGCGGATGTTTTGCTCCGCACCTTGAAGCGGCGCTCGACCTGTATCGACCGCGGCGTGACTGCATGCTGGCGGCGCTGTCCCGTCACATGCCGCAGGCGACTTTCACGGCTCCCCGCGGGGGATTCAACACCTGGGTTTCGCTTCCCGCGAACGTCAACGAGCGCGACTTCTTCATGGACGCGGTCGACCACGGAGTGGGCGTGGCTCGCGGCGGCGCTTTTTTTGCGGAAACAAGAATGTCGCATCGTCCGCCTGGGTTGCGCCTGTGTTTTGCCACGCAGCCGCCCGATCGAATCGAGGAGGGCGTCAGTATTCTCGGTCGCCTCCTGCGCCACTACCAGGAGGGGGAACGGCTTGCCGTGGCGAGAGCCAGTCACGAGGCGCTGCCGCTCGTGTGAGGGGCGAAAGCCGCACACCGGGCTCGCGCCCTCGGCGTGGAGTCGGCGCCCCCGGGGACGCATCCCCCGGGGACGCAATCCCCGCGCGCCGCGAAAGCCTTCAGCGCCATCTCGTCGCGACCGTGGAAGCGCTGGGACGCGCGGAACTTGGGAAAGCGGACGACCGAGCGGAACGTCTGCGGGCTCTGCAGGACGCCGACGCGGCTTCCGCCTTCGTCCGCACGCAGACGCTGGCGGCGTTTCGTGCATTGTTCGTGCGTGCCACGCGTTCCCGCGCGTTCGAGTTTCCGGAGACCACGGATCTGGCGGAGGCGGGAGGTCCGGATTTCCACGATCCGTCCCCTGGGGTGTGCGATCCGTCCCCGGATTTTCGCGATCTGTCCGCGGAAGATCTCGGGGCGGTCTACCAGGCGCTGCTCGACATGGAGCCACGGGTCGATGCGGGTCAAGAGACGTTTCGTCTGGTTGCGACCGAGGCGGGCGAACGCGCCCTCACCGCGAGACGTCGCCAGGGAAGCTTCTACACGCCACCCGAACTCGTCGACCGCGTGCTTGATGTCGCGCTCGATCCGTTGCTCGATGAGGTGACTCCGCGTGGCGCCGACGCGCTGCTGGCCCTGCGCGTGTGCGATCCGGCGTGTGGAAGCGGATATTTCCTGCTGGCCGCCGCACATCGTCTGGCCCGTCGGGTAGCGGGCGCCCGGGAGGGGAGGCACGACCCGTCGGCCTCCTCTCTGCGTGAGGCGCTGACCGACGTGGTGCGCAACTGCGTGTACGGGGTCGATCTGGACGAGGTTGCCGTCGAACTCTGTCGATTCTCGCTGTGGCTTGAGGCGCGAGACCCGCACCTCGATCCCGCACTCGTGGCGCAGCACGTGGTGTGCGGGAACAGCCTGCTTGGCGCTGGGCCGTCGTGTACGGTCGACGGAATTTCCGACACGGCCTTTCGAGGTCGCGACGAACGCTACGCAGCGCTCTGCGCAACGCTGCGAAAGCGCAATCGACAGGAACGTCAGGAAATGGGACGTGCAGGGGCCCAGCTCGAACTGTTCGCGCCAGGCGTGCCGTCGGCTTCGTCCGCTCCGTCGGCTCCTTCCGATCCGTCGGCTCCGTCCGCGGCGTTGTTCGCGTGGGACGCGGCCGGCGCGACTGCCCCAGTCTGCGCGCCCGATGCCGCGCGGTACGTTGCGGATGCGTGGTGCGCGGCGTTTGCGTGGCCACTCGACGACGCGTTGCTGCCGCCGCTCACTGAGCGCGGCTTTCAGGCGATCGTGCGCGACGGGCGAGGTCCGAACGCGTCCATTGAGCGTGAGGTGGCGCGTCTTGCCCACAAGCATCGATTTCTGCACTGGCACCTCGCGTTTCCCGAACTGTTCGGAGCCCGACCTGCCCTGCGTGCGGACGTCCCCGCGCCGGATGAGGCGCTCCGGGGAACCCTCGCGCAAGTCGGGGACGCTGCGCGCGTTGATTCCGCGGACGTTCCCGCGACCGTCCCCGCGGAAGCGCGCGTGGGGCAGCGCTCATCCGGCTTCCACGTGATCGTGGGCAATCCACCGTATCTGCGCGACAGCCGCAAAAAGGATGTGCCGCAGAATCTCCTGGAGCATCTCCACGCGTGCGCGGTGTCGCACTACGACCTCTGCATCCTCTTTATCGAGCGCTCGCTTTCCTTGCTGGCTCCGCAGGGTCGCCTGGCGCTGCTGACCTCGAACGGTTGGTTGCGTCAGAAGTACGGTCGCGGGATCTGTGCGCTGCTGGCCGATCGCGCGTTGACCGACGTCATCGAGGTGGACTACAACGCGTTTGACGCGGGCGTCCGCACCTGCATCGTGGGCGTTCGAAACGCACGCGCGGAAACGTCCGCAAGCGTCGCCGTGTTGCGTGCCTGCGCGCCCGCGGAACTCAACGGGCGAGGACGCGCCGTACCGCTTTCGCGCTTCCGCGAGGTGTCGACGTTTGCGCCCGAGGTGCTCGTGGCCGGCGAGGACGGCCACGAGCCAGTTGGATTTCCTGAGGTGCTTGTGTCGGGTCGGTCGATGCGCGCTGATGGCTCGTGCTTGCTGCGCCTCGAAGACGTTGCCTTCGTGTCGCTGGGCATGGTTTTCCACGATCCGCGACCCGGGGGGCGTCGCAAATACGACTATCTGCGAGACCGATGCGGAGAACCGTTCGTGACCGCGCTGCTCGACGGTGAGAACGTCGAGCGGTGGCGCACGAAGGGGTGTTGGTGGCTTGACTGGTGTCCCGACGAGCACCGTGAACCGCGTTTCCGCGAGATGTTCGAATGTTCGGCGAAGGTGCTGTGTCGAAGAATCGTGGGGCGTGCCGATCTGATGGCGTACGTCGACGAGGACGGCCGTTTCTTTTCCGACAACGTGGTGGGTGCGATTCCCTGGCATTCGCTCGTGAACTGTGATGCGCGAATCGTCCGCAGGCGCATCGACGAGGAGCGTATTGCACTCAGTCGGGAGTTTGACCCGTGGTTTGTGGTTGCTCTCGTGAACAGTGCATTCGCATCGCGCTACTTCCGCACCGTACTGGGCGGGCACTGGCACTTCTATCCTGCGCACGCGCGCGGACTGCCCATTCCACGCGTCGGGGACGGCGACGTGCGCGCGCTTGCCGAGATTGCGCGCACGATGCAGCGGCTTGCGAGCGAGGGTGCGCCGAGGATCGGGGAGCGATGCGCGAGCGAGGGTGGTATTGCCGAGCAGGTGGCGGTTGACGACGAAGGGACCGTCGGCGCGGTCTTGTCGGATCTACAGGCGCACCTGGACGCACGCGTGGAGATGCTATACCGCCTGTGCGGACTGACATGCGGGGACATCGCGGGCAGTTGAATGGAAAGGGGCTCGCTGCCCCGGGCGTGAATGGACCGGGCATGTCGAGTATGAACGCGGATGAAACCTCGAAGGCCGGCGCTCTCGTCGTGTCCGGGTTGTGCAAGCGCTACGGCGACCGACTTGCCGTCGACGATGTGTCGTTTGAGGTGCATCCAAACGAGATCGTCGGGTTGCTCGGCCCGAACGGCGCGGGAAAGACGACCATCATCAACATGGTGCTCGGGGTACTGACTCCGACGCGCGGCCGCATCTTGATCGAGGGTCACGACCTGATATCCCACCGCGTCAGCGCGCTCGAGCGTACAAATTTTGCTGCCGTCTACGCGCCGTTGCCCGGAAATCTCACTGTCGCGCAGAACCTGCGTGTTTTCGGAATGCTCTACGACGTGCCCGACCTCGGGGCTCGTATCGACGAGGTCATGCGCAGTTACGATCTGCTGGGATTTCGCGATACGCGGTGCGGGGTACTCTCGTCCGGCGAGCAGACGCGGGTGTGCCTGGCCAAGGCGACCCTCAACGCTCCGCACCTTTTGCTGCTCGACGAGCCGACGGCGTCGCTTGACCCCGCGACCGGCCGAGAGATCCGTCAGAAGATTCGCGAGTTTGCAGCCCAGGGCACGGGCGGCGTGCTGTGGACCTCGCATAACATGTACGAGGTGGAGGAAGTTTGCGACCGCGTGATGTTCCTCTCGCATGGCCGCATCCTGCTTGAGGGGGATCCACGGTCCCTGCCGCGCGAGTACAACAAGGCGACGCTTGAGGATCTGTTCGTGGCCGTGGCGCGGGAACCACTCTCGCTTGCTTCCCAAGGCGAGGACGGCCAACTGTGAGCGGACGCTTTCCCGCGCAAGCAGGGACGGGTGCGTGCGCGCGAGCAGGGACGGGTGCGTGCGCGCAAGCAGGGACGGGTGCGTGCGCGCAAGCAGGGACGGGTGCGTGCGCGCGAGCAGGGACGGGTGCGTGCGCCCCGGACTGGAGGGAAGCATGAATCCGAGGCGGGTTCGTGCAGTCGTGCTGCGCCAGTTCTACCTGATGCGGGGGAGTTTTTCGCGGATTCTGCCGGTCTTCGTGTGGATCGCGGTCGACATGGTGCTCTGGGGGTATCTGACCCGCTACCTCAACGCGGTTGCGGGTGCACGCTACAACTTTGTTCCTGCCCTGTTGGGGGCCGTTCTCCTGTGGGACTTCCTCACGCGCTGCGTGCACGGAGTCACCACGACCTTTCTGGAGGACGTCTGGTCGCGAAACTTCCTCAACGTCTTCTCTTCGCCGCTTTCGGTTTCCGAATACGTCCTCGGGCTTGTCTGTTCAAGCGTTCTCACCAGCACGATCGGACTTTGCGCCATGTTGGTGCTGGCCAGCAGCCTGTTTGGACTGTCGTTTGCGCAGTTCGGGCTGCGCCTCGTGCCGTTTGTGCTGGTGTTGTTCCTGTTCGGAATCGCTCTCGGCATCTTTGGATGCGCCCTGGTGATGCGATATGGTCCCGCAGCCGAGTGGTTTGTGTGGCCCATTCCGCCGCTGGTGTCGCCGTTCGCTGGCGTTTTTTATCCCGTGGCGGTTCTGCCCTCGTGGATGCGAGGAATTTCGATCGTGTTGCCCCCTTCGTATGTGTTCGAGTCGATGCGGACAATCCTGGCGGGGCGCTCGGTATCCTGGAGCGTGCTGGGTGCAAGCACCCTGCTGGCGCTGCTCTACGTGTTGGCCGCAGGATGGGTGTTTCGGTACGTCCACCATCGCGCCCGAGAGACCGGCCTCATTGCACGTTACAGTGCGGAAAACGCGGGTTGAGCCGCGGGACACGGTATCGCATGCGACACGACTTCGTCATGGACGTCTCTTCTCGCGCTCGGGTCAGAGCCGCTCGTCGGGAGACGTCTTGCGCCGTTCGATGTATCGCTGGTATCGGGACAGATTGTCATAGGTACCAGGGGTTCGGTTCTTGACGAGTTCAGGGGGGACGGTCAGGTAGAGCCCCCTGCCCTGTGCGAGGAGCTGCCCGCTCTCGTCTTCCATTGAAGCGTGGGCATGAATCTTGCGACCGTGCACTTTTTCAAGGCTGCTTTTCACGCGGAGGGTCGATGCGAGAGGGATCATCTGCTTGAAGTCAACATTGAGGTTGACCGCCAGTACCATGTGGCCTGCCATCCACGCGCAGATTCCCATTGCCTCGTCGAGGACCGCCGCCGTGGCGCCGCCGTGCACGTGGTCCGGCGGACCCTGCGCCAGCGGGCCGAACGTGACTTCGGCACTGATCTCGCTGGTCTCTTCGTGCCAGTAGTAGCGGATGTCGATGCGGTCGTCGTCCGATGTGCCACAGACGAAACAGTTCTTCTGGGGAGGTAGTTCAATCCCGGCGTTCACGTTGGTGCTCTCTGATATCCTGTTCTTCGTGTGGGCCTCTTCGGCCGCGCGGCCACGCTTCCTCCTTCCCCCGCCGTCTGCGGCGCCGTCCCCCCGCTGGCGTGTGCACCGCTTTTCACGCGTGTGGGCCTTGCAGAACCCATGCCGTGGAGGTACACTGAAACGGTCCGGGGGGGTATCCCTCGTTCGGGGGAGTGCGCTCTGCGGATTGGAACCACCCAGCTTTTTTTGTCTCTTCGTACACGACCGCGCATCAATCAGGACGAGCGGACGTTTGCAGCCACATTGCAGGGAGGAATGACGGATTTGCTTTTGTCCCTGTCCCTGTCCCTGTCCCTGTCCCTGGTCCGTGGGACGTACTCTTGAAGCGAATTCTGGCACCTTCTCTGCGCCTCGTCGTGTTGTGCGCGGGAATGCTTTTCTTTTTTCTGGCAGGTTGGGCGTCTCACCGATGGCTCGTGATGCGTTCCTACGCAATCTGGCCTGACGTGCGGGAACCGCTCTGTCACTACAACGATGGTCCACGTCCCCCTTCCGATGCGCTGCGGAGAGCGGCGATGCTTCTTCAGGAATATCTCGTTACCCAGAATACCGTGGCCCTTCAGCAAGCGCGTGCTCTTCTTGTTGAAGACGTGCCTCACGAGCCGGTGGGGACGGTTGCCAGTTGCCTTCTGTGGCTGTGCAGTGATTTCGGTGCTCCCCCCCAGATTCAAGCCGGGATGGCGGCCTCTCCGAACGCATCCAGGCTTCTCGCCTGGTTGAAAGGGCCGGGCCGTGTGCCCTTTCTGAAGGCGCTTGACGATATTGCGAGCAACCGACTCCCGGACACTGCGAGCATGGCTCACCGCTCCCTGGCCACGCTGGCGACGCGTGTCCTGGTCGGCTGCGATCCCATGCGCCGCACCTGGGATGCGGCCGACTCGGTTGTGGCTGGCTGTGGCGTGCACCCGGGGGACACGGTGGCTGTCCTCGGTGCGCGGAGCGGGTATTACACGTTGCGGCTCTCGCGCGTGGTTGGTCCGCAGGGGACTGTGCTTGCGCTCGGGTCCTGGCAGCCGGAACTCGGGTTCATCGATCAGGGGGCGCAGGCGCAGGGGCTCTTGAACGTGCATACGTTGCAGATGCACGCGAGGCACATTCCCCTGGCGCGTGCGAGTGTGGATTGCATTTTTTTCTACGGTCAGATGAGCAGGATGTACCTCTCTGATTCCCCTGAGGATCTGGCAGGATGGGCGCGGGCTGTACATCGTGCGCTGCGCCCCAATGGCCGTCTTGTGATCGTGGACGCGTTTCCGTCGGTCGCCGGTGTGCCACTTGCCGGTGGGTTTCGCCTGGCGCCGTCGGTCGTCCCCACCTATCTTGATCAGTACGGTTTTGTGCTGAAGGCATACTACCGATTCACCCCACAGCGTTACGAACTGTGTTTCTCGAAGGGGGCAGCCTGATGCGCGTGTCGCTGCGGGCGACGCTTCTGCTCGTGTTCATGGCCGCCACCTGTGCCGCCGCAGGCAGCGCATTCGATGCGTGGACCCTCCGGCATCGCTATCTGCTGCCCCGCAACATGCCTGTCCCACTGTTTCACTACATTGGCGACCCCAGCCACGCGGCGACCCCGAAAGAGCGGGAAGCGGCGGCTTTGCTTGTGACTTTCCTGGGGAACGGTGACAGGGCTGCGGCCAGGGCTGCAGCGAGACTTTGCGATACGATTTCTGAGCACCGGGTGGGGATGGGATGGGCCAGCGTGGCGTGGCTGTGCCACTACTTTGCACTGCCTGCCCAACAGCGCGTCCGCTACCTGGCAGGTAGCTTTGAGGGATCGTGCCTGGTTGCCTGGTTCGAACACTGTGGCCTTCGCACCCTGCGCCGTGCCCTCATCCTGTTCTATCATTTGAAGCGTTTTCCGATCTCTACCACGTATGACCCGGACGAGGGGTTCACGGAATGCGCGCATCTCATCGACCTGTGCACGGCCCGTCCAAGGTGGGAGCACACCCGGAGGCTGCTTGGCACCCTGGACCTTCGAGCGGGACAGACAGTTGCCGACGTCGGGTGTGGGTCTGGCTTCGATACGTATCGTCTCTCACGGATGGTCGGCCCGACTGGCCGCGTGTATGCGGTAGAGACCAATGTTCGTCATCTTGCGTTTGTATCGTTCATCAGTCGCTGGGCGCACCTTTCAAATATCGAACTGATCAGCAGCACCTACAGCGATGTCGGCCTGCCCGCCGGTTGCCTGGACTGCGCGCTCATGTGCTCCCTCTACCACAACGTCTACGGTGCGAACAGCGCCGCCACACGCGACTTTTTCATGGGCTCTCTCTGGCGAGCACTCAAACCGGGGGGGACTCTGGCAATTGCGGACAATGTCGTCGGGATGCGGGTTCAATCGCTGACCGGACAGTGCATTGCACCGTGGGTCATCATTGCAAACGTCAAAAGCTATGGTTACAGGTTTGTGCGATTTGCTCAACCTTGCGCGCTTCGCTACGTGCTTGTCTTCAGGAAGCCGAGATGAGCGAATTTCCGACGAAGGACCCGGCGTTGAGCGCACGACCATCGGAGTCATCAGGGAAGGCCTCGACTTCGCGACAGCAGTTGCCAGGTCGTTTTCTTGTCTACGTGTTCCTCGTATTCTGTGTCGGCGACTTTGCACTGGCTGCCTGGCTGACCCACGTCGCCGGCAGCACGGTGTTTGCCGTGTCCTCATCTTCGGGCCTGCCTCGCGTGCAACTTTCCACGACGGGGACTTCTCTGCCGGGCCCGTCCTCGCAGTTCTCGCCGGCCCCCGTCGTTCCGGGTGGCGCCCCGAACGTTCCGCCGAGCGGCTTTCCGGGTGGCGCCCCGAACGTTCCGCCGAGCGGCTTTCCGGGTGGCGCCCCGAACGTTCCGCCGAGCGGTGCAGCGAACTTCCCGCCGAACGCCACGCGCGTGATATCGGCGGGCTGGATGGCCACGGCGCGCTTTGTGGCTTCACTCGAGATGCTCGAAGAGAGCCCTGGTCTGGCGCTTGACGACCGGGCGCGCTTCTATCTTCGCGGACAGTTGAGATCTTTTTCGTTTGGAGACTACGGGACGCCCGCCTTCAGCGCGCAAATGCTTCCCCGCCTGTATCGCGTGCTGGGGCCGTCACAGCGACGCTTTCTCGATACTGCCGACCGGGTCGGACTGGTTGAGTTTACGGCGATGCAGTTGCTTTCCTTGAGTCGAGGCAACGAACATCTTGTCAATGCCATTTTAACCATTGTCAGCAGTCCCCGAATCATTCCCGGCTGCACGACCACGCAACCGCCTCCCTGGCGCCGGACCAGCTCGTCGGCACAATCGCAGGACCCGACCGCGACCCAGGCTGACCTCCCCGGTGCACCCCCTGCTTCTCGAAAGGATTCATCCCCGTGAAGTTGCTTTATCGTCTTGCCGTGGTTCTGCTCGTGGCAATTGTTGCCGTGTGGGTGTGGCACGGCTCTCGCTCTCAGAGGTCCCTCACTTCGACGCAGGTCTACCTTCAATTGATGTCGACGATCGACACCAACGGCGACCACCGCATTTCTCGTCGCGAGTGGTCGCAGTACAGCCACGATCCCGCTCCCTTCATCAAGTATGACACGAACGACGATGGGTATCTTGACGTCAAAGAGTTTGCGCGGATGTTTCGAGGTACTTCGCCATCGCTGCCGGTGGCAGTTCCCAGGGTGGGGATGTGAACGTGAGAAAGTGGGAATACTGGCTCGCGCCCGTCCTGCTGGTGATGCTGGTCTGTGCCGGCACGTATGGCTTGATGCACAGGACTGCGGCGCAGTGGCGACCGCGTCTCGTCATCCTCATGGTCATCGACACCCTGCGGGCAGATCACCTGGGATGTTACGGATACTCCCGCGACACGTCCCCGAATATTGATCGGGTCGCGCGTGAGGGGACGCTCTTCGAGAACGTTTTCAGCCAGAGCAACACCTCGTTGTTTTCAAGTCTGTCGCTTATGACCGGGCGCTATCCGGAGCGGTTTGGTGCGCTTGACTACAGCACGTTTCACCTGCCGGACAGCGCCGAGACCATTGCGTCGGTGCTTCGCTCGTACGGGTTTCGCACCGGAGGTTTCGTGGCCGGCGGACACTGGAAGCACGTGTTCGGCCTCGGCAGGGGATTCGACGTCTACCAGGATTCGCACGACTTCGGTTCATTCCACGACACTTTTCCGCTTGCCATGCAGTGGCTGGAGAACCTTCCCCGGCAGGCGCCCGCGTTCATGTTGCTGCACGGGTACGACCTCCACTCTCCCTACAAGAAGCCGCTCTTTTTCAGTCACCTTTATGACCGTGGCTATCGTGGCATTGCCAACGAGATTGTTCGCGTTCCCGACGGGGTCGACGACATCTATGGTGGTGACTACTTTATTGAACGGCCGGTACTCACGCGCCGAAACGGGACGCGCTGGTCGCACGGGCAACTGGTGATCTCGGCCTCCTACTACGACATACTGGCCCGCATGAAGCGCGACAATGCCCCGCACATTGCGCTTACGCCCGCAGACGTTCGGCACATTTCCGCGCTCTACGACGGTTGTATCCGCTATGCTGACGTCTACGTCGGACTGTTGCTTGCGCGACTCCATAAACTTGGCCTCGACCGCC
>JAJXVI010000388.1 GCA_021782195.1 bacterium
TGGCGATCGGGCAGCGCCGGCTGATCGCTGCGCAACAGGCCGGCCAGGCTGACGCCGCGGAATAGCTCGGTGTTCTTCTCGGCGGCGGGCAGCGGCACGTCGCACAACTCGCACAGCGTGGGTAGCAGGTCGGTGTTTTGCGTGGGCACGTCGATATCGCGGGCTGCGCCCAGCTTGCCATTCGGCCAGCGAACGAGGTAGCGGTTGCCACCCTCGTCGCCGCGGGGAAGCGCGCGACTGAAACGCGTGGCACAGTGAAGTGGTTGGTGAAGATCTCCTTCGAGATGAACGACCCAGCTCAGGGCCAGTGCACGACGCATCCGGCTCTGGCGCGGATTCTCGAGAATGCGCAGACAGAATGGAAGCTGCGTCTCCACGTTCGGCTGTCTTGCCGGCTCGACCGGAGTGACGCCAAAGGTGACGGGCACGTCGATGTAGTGCCAGGTCGGATGATTGAAAGCCAGCCGAGGGCGACCGCGTTCCCGCACGTGCGAGGAATTATACGGGTCGTCGGGCCGCCGCGTGCGAACATCGTCCGGGTAGGATGAACAACGAAGAAAAGCAAAGGCCCCAACGTTACGCACACCGGCCGCCTTGGCCTCGGATACCCATATTGGCCATGCCGGATGCGCTTTCAACAGCCTGACAATACGCGCCCGAAGCTCGGGAGTGAAGTGACGCCACGCAAGATTGGCAATCACCTCGTGTCCCACTCGATTCCAGGCGAAGGCAGGAGGGATGAACAGGAAGACCAGGAGCAAGGTCGAGATGAATTTTCTCATTTTCAGACGGGTTCCAGTTCATATGATGATGGTATCGGCCCGCGTGCGTCGCAATCTCTCAACGAGCGCGCGAGGGTACGTGCAACCCCGGGTCAGGAGACCCCGACTGGCCGGCTGGAAGATACCAGAAGCCAGCACAGAACCCCTGTCGACCATGAGGAAGCCGTCATTTTTCAATGCGTTTGCGTGATGGCGGACACGGGCTTTCGCAAGCGATCCGGGACGCCGCACCGGCAGGGCTCCCAGAGAGCCCGGGCGAAGTCCTCGCAAAGCCTGCAAAAGCAGGCATCAGGGACAGTCCTCCTTTCTCCGACGCATGTTGAGGTGATGCACGGGCCTTGCAGACCCCAGACAGCGGTATGCGCGCTCCACCGGATCCGTCCGGCGCCTCGCGCATACCCAACGGTCGGTCCTTGCACTGAGTGGCGGCGCACACCGTCAACGCAGGAGGTCCCACCAGAAAGCGGTCGGGTTGAGCATGCAGAACCGAGACCAGTTGCTGGAACACCTGTGCAAGACAGGAAGAGTGAAATCCGCCCTCGCTGCCACGCTTCGGCAGGACCCTGACTGGGAAACGCACGGCGAGCAGCGGCTCGTCGAATCCGGGCTCGTCAGCGCAGCCGAACTCCTTGGAGCCAAATCCACCCTTACGGGCATTCCAGCCCAGCCGCTGGATCCGCGCGAACTTGACCAGACCGTGGTCGGCCTGATCCCGCGGGCAATGGCCATACGTTACCAGGCGATCTGCACGCGTCGCGACGGGGAACGAATCTTCGTTGCGCTAGTCGATCCAACCGACTCGTTCGCCATCGACTACATTCAGATGCGCACCGGCTACACGGTCGAACGTCGGGTTGCATATGCCGGCGACGTGGCTGCGGTCGTCGAAGCGTGCTACGCCCAGAGCCCGCCCCAGGGACGAGCCCCGCAGTCGATTCGTGAGCGGATCGGCCAGGAAGTCGTTCGAGCGCGAAGCCTGCAGGCCGGTCCGATTGCACGACCGCGGCGCCTGGAAATCCCTTCGGAACTTACCGAGACCCCGATGACACAACCCGCTCTCGCAAGCAAGACGCGCTCCCTCCCCACGTCCAAGGTTCCCTCTCCCTCGCGAGAGGTCGATCGCAGCGCGTTGGCCCTGGCACACCTGTGCACCGAGCTGTGCAGTGAACTCAATGAGGACGCACTGATCGATCGAATCCTGGACACCGCCATGCAGCTGTTTCCCGTCGAAGCCTGCTCGTTGATTCTCATCGACTGGTCATCCTCGACGCTCTTCTTTCGCGAAGCCCGAGGACGCGTCAAGAGAGAAGTCGAGGGGCTCGCCCTTCCACTTGATCCGGCACGGAGCGTCGCAGCGTGGTGCGTGGCCCACCGCGCCCCCGTCAACATTCCCGACGTGCGTAACGACCCGCGACACTGCAAGGAGGTCGACGCGTTGGTAGGGTTCACCACCAGGTCCCTGCTGGCCGTTCCCGTGATCTCAGGCGACAACGTCCTCGGAGTCCTCGAAATGGTAAATCGCCAGCCGGATCGCGAACACGAGACCGACGCCGATGAGCCGACCGTACTTCACGGCGCCGGCGCCGCCACGGCAAGTGTCGAGGCCGCCCGGAACCACGCCCAGCCAGATCCGTACTTCACGGTACGTGACGTCGAGTATGCGGAGATCCTGGCCGCGCAGGCTGCCATGGCGCTCCAGAACACGATGGCCGTGCGACAGTTGCACAACTTCTATCAGCAGAGTCTCGAAACCCTGATCGACTGCTACCAGGCGTTCGACCCGGTGTCACGTCAGCACGTGGTGAACGTGGCACGACTTGGCGCTGCCATGGGGCACGACCTCGGCCTCTCCAACGACGAAATGGAAACCCTGTGCTATGCGGGCCTGCTCCACGACATTGGAAAGATCAAGTGCGCACACGACGATCCGGCGCACGCCACCGTCGGCGCCGCCATGCTGGCGCAGGTCAGCCTGTTTGCACGCCTGGTTCCCGTGGTTCGCCACCATCACGAGCGCCACGACGGTACGGGCACACCGGACGGGCTCGCGGGACCCGCGATTCCCCTGCTTGCACGCATCCTGGGAATCGCCGAAGCGTGGTGCGAGGAAGCGCTCCCCGCGCTTGAAGCAGACGGGGACGAGGACGCGACGCTCGAGGCGTTCCTGATGCGTTTCGGATGCGACTTCGACCCGGCGCTGCGGACGGTTTTCGAGAAAGCCGCAGGTTCGGCACTCCCGTAAGACATCCGTCCTGATCATCCGGTCGATCCGGTCGTACCCTCGCGTGCCTTTAGCGCATCGCCGACACCGGTCCGAAATCCGCGCAGCCGCAGACTGTTCGAAACAACCGACACCGACGACATCGACATCGCCGCGCTTGCCAGCATGGGCGACATGTGCCAACCCGTGAACGGGGTCAACACCCCGGCAGCCACGGGTATCCCGATCACGTTGTAGACGAATGCCCAGAAAAGGTTCTGGCGAATGGTTCGCATTGTGGCACGAGAGAGCGCAATGGCGTCGACGACGCCGCCCAGGTCAGGACGGATCAACGTGATGTCTGAAGCCGCGACAGCAACGTCCGTCCCACTTCCAATGGCGATTCCAACACAGGCCTGGGCCAGTGCCGGCGCATCATTGATACCGTCGCCCACCATCGCAACCGTCCGACCCAGCCCCTGAAGGCGCTTGATTTCCGCAAGCTTTTCCTCGGGCCGTGCACCGGCCCGTACGCCCTCGATCCCTACAAGTCGCGCCACCGAAGCGGCCGTGCGCGCGTCGTCGCCGGTCACCATGATCACCTGGAGTCCCATGGCCTTCAGGTGCGCGACCGCCTCGGCCGAGCCGGGACGAACAGTGTCCGAAAGCGCCACCAACCCTGCACAGTGCGCGTCAACTCCGACAAACACCACGGTTCGCCCCTGCGCGGACAGGTCCGCGGCCCGTGCCTGCAGCTCCTCCGGAATCTCCATCCCCTCCCTGGCCGCCTCCTCTGGCCGCCCCCCGGCAAGATGGGAAGCATTTCCGACAATCACCAGATGGCTTTCCAGACGTACCCGTACACCGCTCCCGACCCGAGTCTCGAAGTCACTTACCGGCGGGATCTGCAGACCGCGACGACGCGCCTCCTCGACAATCGCAACGGCCAG
>JAJXVI010000389.1 GCA_021782195.1 bacterium
CGCGGCGCGAACTTCCCGCGTCATCCGATCGTGGTGATGAATGGCGAGGCGGGTGGCCAGGCCGGCAAAGGCGTTCCCGCCGCGAATGAGCACGTCACCCACGACGGGCAGGCGGGCCACCCGCAACAGCCAGGGCATGAACGAAGAACGAAAAGCGGCGGTATTGAACAGCACGAGTTGCCGAATGCGCGCTGACTGACGCACCGCCATTCCGAGACCGATTGCGCCTCCCCAGTCGTGAGCCACCAGCGTGATGTCACGAAGATCCAGGGTCGTGACGAGTCGCTCGAGGTTCTCGACGTGCTGCGCGAGTTGATAACGATAGGTTGCCGGCTTGTCAGACAGTCCGCAACCGATGTGGTCAGGCACCACTATCCGGTGCGAATCGCGCAATGCGGTCACCAGATGGCGATAGTAGAATGACCAGGTCGGGTTCCCGTGCACCATGAGAACAGGCGAACCGCTGCCCTCATCGAGATAGTGATAGCGAACACCGTCGAGGTCCAGCCAGTGTGAAGAAAACGGGTACAGGCGTGGCGAAACTACCATACAAGCTCCATCATGGAACAATTCAAGCCGCTCCCGATCCCCATCAGAGCGATTCGGTCACCGGGCTTCACGCGTCCACGCTCGACGGCCAGGGCAAGCGTCAGGGGTACGGAAGCGGGTCCAACGTTGCCGAGGAACGGATAGGTCACGAACGAGCGCCGCGGATCAAGTTCGAGCGCGCTGCAGATGGCACGATGATGGGTCGCGGTGACCTGGTGGGTGACAAACAGGTCAAGAGAATCCGCCGACCACCCAAACGTACTGCAGGCGCAGCGCCACGTCTGTGTCGCCAGCGAAACCCCGGCACTCAGAAGCTGGCTGTGGTCAGTGGTCATCTCGGTCGGCGTGCCAAGACACAGGTGGCTGTAACGGGTGGCGGCCTGCGCCACGTGTCCGACCAGCCTGTGGCGGTTTTGCGCGAGCGATGCGTGGGTCAGCACGGCGGCAACCGCGCCGGAGCCGAGCGTCAGCGATGCGAACTGCGCCCTGAACTGGTCTGCCGTGGTCTCCGGCGCAAGCAGGCGCGCCACCGTCGCCTCGGTAACCTCGCGAGACCCTTCGGCATCGACGACGAGTGCCGCCTCGATCTCACCTTTCTCGATCATGCCAGCCACGACGGATAGACCGTTCATGAATGCCAGACAGGCATTCCCGAGGTCAAAATTCAGACAGTCTGCGCCAAGACCGAGCTCGCCGTGAACAAGGCTCGCCACGGAAGGCTCGATATAGTCACGACAGACCGAGGTGCTGACCAGACAGCCGATGCGTTCGGGCGCGATTCGGGCCGCGTCGAGCGCCTTTCGGGCCGCCCGGGCTGCCACCGCGTGAAGCGGGGTACCCCGTTCCCAGAAGCGACGTTCTTCGACTCCGGTCAACGTGAGCAGGCCCTGGGCAGGAATCCCGAGACGATCAAGCGTAGGCTTCAATTCCTGGAACAGTGAGGCCGAGGAAACGACCTGGGCTGGGAGCTCGAAGCCGAGAGACTCCAGACAGACATTGACATGCAACATGGGGGAGCAATATTGGCGTTGCCCACCCACATGCCCTCCTCCTTCTCGTGACTGCGTCAAGGCGCACGGATACCCTCGGATGCGCACACTGCGTTTCCACACTCTTATGCTTCAGAAGGGAAGTCTGATGAGCGACTTCATCCTCATCCAGCAGCCGGGAGGCGGCTGGGAGCGCATCACACGCATCGAGCTCGAAGATGAAGCCGCCACGATTGACGCAATCCTCGACAACCCCAACGTGCTGCCCCTCGACGCGATTACCCCGGACGCTCCTCCCCTCATCGTGATTGGACGCGCTATCCCGCTCAGAGACACGGTCATCGATCTGCTCGCAATCGATGAAAATGGCCTCCTCACCGTCATCGACATCGACTTCGCCCGTCGCGCCGACGCGAGACTTCGAAGCGTGGGCGAGGTACTGGCCCTCTGTGCGGGCCTCTGGGAGATGCCGCCTTCGGATTTCGTGCGCTTCATACGGCCGTGGCTGCGGCGCGAACATGGAAACCTGACTTTGGAGCAGATTGTAGCGCACGCCGTTGCCGCACGCCCGGATGCCGACGCCTCGTGGAATGCCCGCGCGTTTCGCAGACGTCTCAAAGCAAACCTTCGAAATACGCGATTGAGGCTGGTCACCGTGGTCAGCCGGCTCACCCGCGCGGTTCTTGACGCCGTAAACTTCTTGAACGCTTTCGCCGGCCCGAACGTTGAGTTCGTGTGTCTGGAGTTCCGTCAGTACAGCAATGAGCACATTCGAGTCCTGGCACCGATCGTGCTCAGCCACCCTGCCGCGCACAAAGAGATGGACCACGGCGCCCGAAAGACAGATGCGCTCGTTCCGGACAGGGAAGCCTCGAGGGGGGGCGGCGCGCTTGCCATGGGCGACCAGACTGACACGTGCGAGATAGACCTGCGGGGGCGGGAACTTCTACGGGAGCCGGCTGCGCGTGATGACGCTCGGGGGCACGCGCTGAGCGGGTCCGGGGGAAACCTCGATGGCGCAGGTTACACGTCGGCCGGGGGAAAGCCGTCTCCAGGCGACGTACCCGCGATGCGAACCGCCCGTGACCGGGACCCCTGCGTGCTGCGCTTTCTTGAGGAACTGCAAATTCGCGCCGGTGACAAAGCGGTGGAGGTGAGCGCTCTCCTGCTCGACTGGATTGGAGAGTCAGGAGCCGAGGTTCACTGTAGCAGCGAGAATGCCGCATTGTTGAATTGCCAGGTGCGAACCGGTGACAGGACTGCAACCACTTTTTCGATTACGTCCTACGGAACCGTCGAGATTCAGTTTCAGCATCTGCGAGAATTCGCGCCTTTCGACGATGCGTTGCGACGACGAACCCTCCTGGAGAGCCTCAACGAGATTCCCGACGTGGAGATCCGCGACACGCGGCAGAGTCCGTCGTTCCCGATTCTCCTGCTGAGCGACGAGGAGAGCCTCTTCGCCTTCACCGCCACCATGCAGGAGGTGGCCGACGAAGTGCAACTGGCAGGCAGGGCCAGACACGGGTCGGAGGAAGCGCACGGGTCAGAGGAAGCGCACGAGTCGGACGAAGCGCACGGGTCGGAGGAAGCGCACGAGTCGGAGGAAGCGCACGAGTCGGAGGAAGAGCACGAGTCGGAGGAAGAGCACGAGTCGGAGGAAGAACACGAGTCGGGGGAACAGCACGAGGCGGGGGAACAGCACGAGGCGGAGGAAGAACACGGACCTGTTAAGGAACGTCTCCACTCATCCGAGGGAGCAAATCCAACCAGAGCGCAGTCAGTTTCCAGCACGTAGCGACGCGCAACGCAGGAAAACGACGGAACGCAAGCCACTGCGCGCAACGGCCTGCTGGTGAACAGACGTCTCCGCTACCGGAAAGCAGGCGAAGCACGAAGGAGATTCTCACAACGATATTTCAGGAGAAATTCAGGAACCTGCGATACAGTCCATACGATGAACTTTCTTCGCAATGCGCTACAGTCGCGGTGTGTCGCGAGGAGAACAGGGTGACAAGATGGTGATTCCTTCTGGCCAGACGCTCTTCCCTCGAACGTCCGCGAGCACCCCGGTTGCAGGGTCGCGACCGACCGGGACCCACGAAGCGTCCGCTTCCGCAGCGTCTTCCGTAACTTCTGTCCCCCCGCAGCAGGACGCTCACGTCAGTGCGTCCCCCGCCGGAACCGACGGGTTCGAGCAAGGTTCCACCGCCGAGCGCCACATGACCTTGCACAACCTGATACGGAGCGCCGAAAACACGCTGCTTGACGTGCTCGACTGGCGCATCCCGACCACGACACCGGGCATGTCAAAGGAGCGGCGAGACAGGATCCTCTCCACAATCCAGCCCGGCGACATCATCCTGGAAACCGACAACGCCTATCCCGAATG
>JAJXVI010000390.1:0-2880 GCA_021782195.1 bacterium
TCCTCTACACCGGGAGCGATCCGTGGACGGCTCCCCTGGAACTACGGGACCTTGTCGACCTGCCGAACAACTCGCTGGTTCGGTACGTGCCGGAGTTTCGTTACGTGCTGATCGCGGAAAACCAGTTTGCTCGAGAAAGTCTCCTGGAACTGCGCAACCTCGTGGCGGGCGTTTTCCTGATCGAGACCTGCGACGCGGAAAGCATCGTGGAAACGATTACGCGGGTACGAGAGATTCTCGATCGAGAAGCCGGTCCCGACCTGCGACGCGTGTTCACCACATGGGTCCAGAGGTCATTGCAGCGAGATGGAATCGACGTAGACGCGTCTGTCCTGGATTCACTGGAGGTGTCTGAGATGTTGGAAACCACGATGAAGAAGTACCGTGAAACCCTCCTGTCACAGGGGTGGGCCGCCGGTCGCACCGAAGGCAAGGCAGAGGGAAAGGCAGAGGGGCGAGCTGAAGGCATTCGTGCTTCGATCGCGTTGCTCGCGGAGAGCCGGTTCGGCGAGGAGGCACACGGGCTGGATGAATGGCTCGCGGGGGTCTCCGATCCGAGGCAACTGCAGGCCATCCTGGTGCGGG
The DNA here is from genome assembly GCA_021782195.1 of bacterium. Classification (GTDB taxonomy): domain Bacteria; phylum Vulcanimicrobiota; class Xenobia; order RGZZ01; family RGZZ01; genus JAJXVI01. The sequence goes on from JAJXVI010000390.1 coordinate 586, forward strand.
TGAGCACTGCCACGTCCCTCGCCGAAGTGCGCGAGGCTCTGGACTGACGCGTGCGCGAGGCTGCGGACTGACGCGTGCGCGTTGCTGCGTACTGGCGCGTGCGCGAGGCTGCGGACTGACGCGTGGGCGTCGCTGCGGACTGACGCGTGGGCGAAGCTGGCGACTGACGCGTGGGCGCGGCTGCGGACTGACGCGTGCGCGCGGCTGCGGACTGTTGTGCGCAGAGACCACAAAACAGGAGGGCTCGGAGCCGCATCACAGCCTGGGTCTTGTGCCAGTCCGCCAAAACCGGTTTGGGCCGACTCGCCCAAACGGTGTGCTGCCATCACGGTCTCCGCGCGCAGTTTTGCGCTTCCGAAACAATCCCGCCTGCTCCTCCGCGCCGCGTGTCCCCCCGCGTCGCCGACGATGGACGCGACCTTTGTTTCACGTGCAACACGACCGGCGGCTTCGAGGATCTCGCGCAAGGAAACCCTCCCGTTCTCGGTCGTGTCTCAATCAGACCCTCTCGTTCTCGGTAGTGTCTCAATCTTTGTGTAAGTTCCATTCTGCAGGCAGGCCGTCCAGAAAGGAATCTGGAGGGCTTGTCGATACCTGCCTGGAATTATTGCACAAGTGAGTACTCTTTTCCGTCCATTGACTCGCCGCCCGACGGCCACGACGCTGACCGTCCGCGACCTCGTGCAGAAAGTTCACAGCGGCCAGCTACGCATCCCACGTTTTCAGCGCCCGCTTCGCTGGGCGGCCGACGATGTTGTCCAGCTCCTTGACAGCATCTGGCGGGGATACCCGGTAGGCTCCCTCCTCTTCTGGAAAAAGAGAGCCGAGGCTGACTCGATTACCGTCGGAGGCGCCACCATTCCAGCCCCCGAGGTTGTCGACGCCTGGTTTGTCGTGGACGGCCAGCAGCGAACGACCGCGCTCGCAGCCTCCCTGCTCGACCTGGATCACAAGATTCGGCGCCCCCCCCCGCTCTGAGATCCTGAAGGCGGTCCTGGCGATGAGTGACCAGGATCCCAGTCGACGGCTGGACGACTTCGGGACATTGAACGAGCTCAAGCTGGTGAGTCGAGAGGAGGCAGAACCCGCGCTCTCGCGCACGGTCGAGTTTCTGATCGAGGACTGCCACATCCCCCACGTGAGCCTGATTCCGTACCCTGTCGTGTTTTTCATCCTGGCGCGATGGTTTCACGTGCATCCGCGGTCGGAGCAGCCAACCCGCGATCTCCTGGCCCGCTGGGTATGGCGGGGGATCGTTACGGGTGCCCACCAGCGCGCCGCGGTGTCGGCAATGCGCGAGCAGGTTCGGGACATCAAACCAGATGAGGAGCAGAAATCCCTCAACCGACTGCTCGCCCGTGTGAACTCACCGGCGGCGCACCGTTGGAAGCTGGGGAAATTCCACCTCAAGAGCGCCCACGGCCGGATCGAGACGCTGGCTCTGCTTGCGCAGCGTCCCCGCGACAGATACGGGATTGTTCGCCTCGGGGAGCTTGTGAGCGGCGGTCGGATAGCGCGGGAAATCTTTCCGGCCAGAGTCTGGAGTTCATTTGACGCAACCGGCCAGCGGCTCGCAAAGACCGCTGCCAATCGCGTCCTGCTCGGAAGCGCGCACACGGGGTTGAACACAGAGATCTCGAGGTGGTCCTGGGACAGGGATCAAGAGGCGCTGAAGTCGCACCTCATGGACGAACGCTCCTTTGAGTTCCTGTGCAGGTCGGAAGCTGACGCCTTCCTGCAACGCCGGGAAGAGGCGGTTGTTGCCGCGACGGAGCGGATGATCGCGGAACGGGCAGCGTGGGAAGAGCCGGTGCTGCGTCCGCTTTCCGCGTACTTCGAGCATCCGCAGGTGGGGGTGCCGTTCTTTGCGGACGAACGGCAGGAAACTTGAAGGTTCTGGGCGCCCGGTTTCCCGAGTTGGCCGAAGTGGAAGAGGCCACCATGCGCTGGGCTCGAGCAACAGGACTGGTCACGCCAGACTCTTGTGTGCTCCCCATCGAGAAGCTTCAGGGAGTCGATCCGTCGCTTCTCGCAGAGCCCTCACGGGGAGAGGCTTCACGGGGAGAGCCCTCACGGGCGTTTGCGATCAAGCGTTTTGACCGGGACGGCGGCGACCGAATCCATCAGGAGGATTTCGCCCAGGCCCTCGACCTCCGTCCCAATCAGAAATATGGCGAAAACAGTTCCGGCGTGATCTACGATGGCTTGACGCGGTTCGTGGCGGACCTGTGTGGCGAGTCTGCCCGCGACGACTTCATCGCGCGACTGGCCTTCGTCGTAGCGTCTGGGAACGAC
>JAJXVI010000390.1:2890-3918 GCA_021782195.1 bacterium
CCTGAAGAACTGGTCTTTTCAGTGGGGTCACGCTCATCGGCCCTCATTGAGCCCCTGCCACGACCTGGTCGCCACTATCTCGTGGCCGGACTTTGGCTGGGCAGGAGCGCAGCCTCCCAGGCTGGCCTTATCCCTGGGAATCGAGAAGAGCCTCGACGAAATGGACCGTCGAGCCCTCCAAAAATTCGCACGCAGAACAGGGTTCGACGGCGCCGTCGACGTCTTCATGGCGGCCCTCCAGCGAGCAAGGAATGCCTGACCTGCCGTGGCAGAGCAGGCCCCGCAGAGGATGGTCGATGCGGTCGTGGAGCACTGGCGGAGGGTTCCGCTCCTGCGCAACGCCGGTCCACTGGGGTAGGACCCTCTGGGGAGAGGATCGCTCGCCGTTGCCCGGCCACGTCGCGCGGGCGTCGCGGACGTAGCGCGGGCGTCGCGGACGTAGCGGACGTCGCCTGACCGCGCACCCCGGGGACAGTCCGCCCCCCCAGAGCGCTTACGATGATTCCCGCTGTTTGCTTCCTGTTCGAAGCGTCAATCCTGGATTTATCCGAAATGCAGCGCGCAAACCAATGCTAAGTAATTATAACCATTGTACTGTCACAAACATTATCGATATTTCCAGCGACAGCCTCCTCCCCGCTGAAGCCCCTTCCACGACCCCTTCTACGCGACGCTCCGGCAGGGAGGACGCCGCAGGCTTTCGAAGAACCTTCAAGGCACCCGACCCGCCGGCGCGGTCGGAGAAACGGGGAGCGCTTGGTCACACCCACCACAGGTCCGGACAACCCGCTTCTGGAGTACCCGAAGCATCAGTTGATCTCGCGATGTTCTGAACTGGAGGCAGTCTATCCCGACGACCTTCTTCAAAGCGCGCGCGCCGACTGGATCGAGCGCTATGGTCCGCAAAAGCTTGCCCACGATTCCGACCCGCTGACCCTGTTCCACGGGAGCCGTCCCAGAGAAGGCCTCCTCTACGAGATCGAGTTCGGCCAGCGCCTACCAGACAGCGAGCAGGCCCGGTGGACCCT
>JAJXVI010000391.1 GCA_021782195.1 bacterium
GGCCAGCACAGGGTGAATGTCAGGGTGCTCCGACGGGCCGGGGGAAAAGAAGGGGGTGAGCAGGGTGTGCTGGTAGTACGGGCCCTCGTAGGAGAGTCGTCCGCCAGTCTGAAAGGCTGCAAAAATTGCGCGAAGCGCACCCACCATGTCACGCATCTGTTCGACGGGATTGTCCCATCGCATGGAAAAGCGACGGACGATGTGCGCCTGCACCTGACTGCCCAGGCCGAGCGTGAAGCGTCCACCGGAGAAGCTTGCGAGATCCCAGGCTTCCTGGGCCAGCGTCATCGGACTGCGTGCGAGGGCCACCGCCACGCCGGTTCCAAGTTGCAGGCGCGTCGAGTGTTCGGCGGCCAGGAGAAGCGGCATGAACGGGTTGTGCCCGGTATCGAACGACCACATCCCATTGAGCCCGAGCGAGTCGAGACGGCGCGCTTCGGCAGCTGCCTCCTGAGGACGACCCTGAAACACCGCGTCCAGCTTCACGACAAAATCCTCCTGCGACCACGAACCGGACCTGGGTCCGATTGCGGCTCACCCGCGTCTGGCCTGACGGGCGCCTTCGCGCGTCAGGCGCAGGATACCTGCCGGACGCGGCAGGGTGGAGCGTCCGGGGCGGAGGTCGCCGCGCTGGTCGGACGCGACGGTTCCCGAACGGGGTCGGCCTCGAACCGTCCCCGCTGAAAGCCCCAGGTCGCGCGAAACGCCGAGAGCAAAAATCGATCGCGAGAGGACCGCGCACGAGCCCGGCGCGGAGGGGACGATCCCTCTGTTGGCCAGATCAATGTTGTCGCGTACCCGCACGAACTCGGCGCTCGGGGGGACGATCCGCACACCCGTCTGCGGAACGCAGACCCTCAGGACCGAGCGCGAGCCCGGCGCGGAGGGGACGATCCGCACACCCCGTCCGCGGAACGCAGACCCTCAGGACCGACAACCGACCGACCAGAAGAACCAGACCGCAAGCGACCATCTGGGCAACTGCAAATCGTTCCTCTGGTCGGGTCCGTACAGACCTTGGACGAAGTATACTGTTCGTGTACCCAGAAATGGTCGCAAGACCCGCCAGGCACTCGCAACACGGATGCGAAGACCGACCGGGTCCTGACTGGAACACCCCGTCCCAGGACTCACCGATCACTGGGAGTCGGGGTTTGCAGATCGGGCATCGTGGCACTACGGTTCGAAGGGGAAAGACAGCCATCGCCACGGATCGGACAGCGACCCTGCTGGCGCTCGACACCCGTCGGGCCCGGCGCACTGAGACCCGCAGGGCAATCGCCGCGGTGAAAGCAATCACAGGAAGAGGGAGTGATGACAGGTGTGGAAGGTCAACCTGTTTCGAAAAGCCGAACACGTAGAGCCAGCGCCGGTGACTCTACAGCCACTCGGATGTATCATGCATTTTTTTGCGCGACGGCACAGCCAGGACGAAGGGTTCATTCTGACAACCAGTTGTATGAGCTCCAACGAGTTCGAGTACGTGACCCGTGAACAGCTTGAACCAGGCGAGACCCTGTTGCTGAAAATCGTTTCCGGACCGCACGTCATTGACGTCAAAGGCATCGTCCAGACGGTTTCGCAAAACAACCTCGATCGCCGCGGAACACCTCCGCGCATCAGCTTCCTCGAACTCAGTGAACACGAGCGTCGCATCATCGAGGGACTGATTCGGCGCCACCGAACCTGCATTGCGTGACCGCGCGCCTATACCCTCCAGTGTACTCACTTGACCTCGACCACAACAGATTCCGGCGTGACCCCGCGCGCATACCCTCCACACGCGCTGCCGTTCGCATGAATGGGTGGCCGTCAGTAGATGTCCGCCCTGAGGCCTTCCCGTCTTGCAGGGTGAGGAAGCCGTCGAGCGCACGACCGGGTCGGAGAGCTATCACGGGTGAGGCAGTCGCTGCAACTGGTCGCACAGATACGGCGCCATCACGCACAACCGACCCGGACGCATAATCTCCTGATAGACGACGCACTCCCCGCGGACGCGCGGAAACGTCCGCTCACGGCCGGCGTGCCTGGCCTTGCAGGGGGCAACAAAAAATTTTGCTGCGATTCAACGGATGGGAGTGGAACGTCGGCCCGCCCGCAGTTTCCCCATGATCGCAGCGCGGCAGATACGCCAACAGTGACTTCAAGAGTTCGTCAGTCGGCCCGCCGGCAGTTTCCCCATGATCGCAGCGCACCGCCCCCGCGAGATCGGGTGGAGCAGTTCCGCCCGTCTCACGAGGATTCACGTACACGCCACTGCCCCGGTCCCGAAGTTCAGTGGTCGGTCGACGCCAGTATCCCGTACGTCTCGGGACGTCTGTCGCGATAGAACTGCCACACGTTGCGCACTTCCTTGATCTGGTCCAGATCGAGGTCGGCGACGACGACAGCGTCCTGGTCACGCGGTCCCTGGGCGATAAACTGTCCGCGGGGACTGCAGAAATAGGACTGACCATAAAATTCGCCAATATCCCAGGGCTTCTCGTGGCCAACCCGATTGATAGCGCCCACGAAATAGGCATTCGCCACGGCGTGCGCCGGTTGCTCAAGCTTCCAGAGATACTCTGAGAGCCCAGCAACCGTCGCGGACGGGTTGAACACAATCTCCGCACCGTTCAGACCGAGTGCGCGAGCACCCTCTGGAAAATGTCGGTCGTAGCAGATATAGACCCCGACCTTGCAGAACTGCGTGTCAAACACAGGATAGCCCAGGTTTCCCGGCTTGAAATAGAACTTCTCCCAGAAACCGGGCAGACAGTGCGGAATATGGTGCTTCCGGTACTTGCCCAGATACTTTCCATCGGCATCGATGACCGCAGCGGTGTTGTAGTAGACCCCGGGAATCTCTTCCTCGTACAGCGGAACCACGATCACCATGCCGTGCTTCTTCGCCAACTCCTGCATCAGACGTGTGGTCGGCCCGTCGGGAACCTTTTCGGTCAGGTCATACCAGCGCGGGTCCTGCTCGGCGCAAAAGTAAGGTCCGTAGAACAGTTCCTGCAGACAGAGAACAAGGACGCCCTGGCTTGCGGCCTCCTCAATCATCCGAACGTGCTTGTCAAGCATTGCCTGCTTGATCGCAGCTGTCGACTCGTGCCCATCCTTGACGTTGGTAGCCTGGATCAAGCCACCCTTGACGATCCTTGCCATGACAACCTCCTTGGCCTGGTTGCCTTCACCCGAAGAGCGGTTGAAGTACGAGCTATGGGAAGACGCACCCCGGCGCCACCGTCACAAAGCCGCCAGCTCTGACACAGACACCCTGCCTCTACGACTCACACGTGGGATGGCATCCGGCAGATGCTCGTTCGAATCGCCAGCCTGGGTTGAAAAAAGATGCCGGCAGCCTGGAAGGCGAGATCTATTGGTCAGCACAGACCGACGATCCTCCCGCGGTGAACCCGACTTGAAACGTCCGCGCGAGAGGCATCGGAGGGATCCGCGCAGCCACAGTCCTCACTCACGTCCATCCCGACTTGAAACGTCCGCGCGAGAGGCATCGGAGGGATCCTTGCGCAGGCGTCGGAGGGCGCGGTATGCGTCCAAAAGGGACCCAATATGACGCGTCCGACCTCTTGACTTTCGAGTCGTGATACGTGATGATCCCGTGCGAGCAGCCTTCAAGTACCGCGACCAGAACGGTCGTCGTATCAACATGGAAAGCGGGAAATTGGCCGGTCCGTTGCACGATGCGGGTTGCGAGGTGTCCGCAGCGGTGAATGAATGGGATCGGTCTTCACCATAGCACTACGAGGAGGATTTCGATGTTCAATCTGAGCAGCATGTTCGGCATGTCCGGGATGTCGGGAATGAGCAATCTGGCAAGTGGGATGTCGGGCATGGGGTTCGTCCCACCCAGTACTTCGGTCCCGAACTTCGGCGATTACATGAATCTGAATTCAATGTTCTCCTCG
>JAJXVI010000392.1 GCA_021782195.1 bacterium
CCCCTCCAGCGGTATCTGGTGCGGCCTCGCCCTTGGCCTTGCGATGCAGACAAAGTGGTCTGCCGCGCTCTACCTGGCCCTGCCGATTGCACTTGTCACGGCCGGTCTGCTGCTACGCGCACGCGTTGGTCGAATTTCCTTTGTGATCCTTCTCACCGCGCTATGCTGCGTCAGTATCTTCCTTCCGCAACTGGCAGGTTTTGACGGGAAAGTCGCTCAACTCGTGGCGGTTCCCGTCGTCCTTCTCCTGGCAGGGTTCACCTTCTGGCGCCTTGGCAGACGTTCCCCACCCCTGGCGCGTCTGGCCACGGCCATCTTGCTGGCCTGGTTTCTCGATGCAGGCGTGTATGCCCATATCGCTCCGCAGTTGCTCAGACGCGCTGACTTTCAACTCGACATCATGCGACACACCCGCTACGACTTCGTGTCGCACGTCGAACTGGCCTTAGCGACCTCGATGCCATTTCTGGGTCTCTTCCTGACCGCAGGGTTGATTGGCACCCTCCCGTGGAAGAGGTACCGCCCGGGAGCAGCTCTGCTGGCCGTGACTGCGCTGGGAGGGTTCGACCTCTCCGTAATGGCAACCCTTGGCAGCCTGCGCTACTACGCTCCCGCGAGCACCCTCGCCATTGTACTGTCAGTTGCCTGGCTGGCCCGCACTTCCCGATGGGTGCGCGTTCCCGCGGTGGCACTGTTGTGGACGGCTGGCCTCGCACAGGCTGTCCTTCTTTCACACGCATACACAGACTTCAAGACGTATCCACCGCAGATCGCAACCTATCTGACGAGGTACTCTCGCGCCGATATCGAAGAGGCAGTCACGAACAACATGGATGACGTGGCTCGCTCTCGTCTGCGAACAGTTCTACACGTGCTATCCGACGCGTTGTGTAAATCGAGCCGTGGGCCCCAAGGAAGTCATGGAAACGGGCCCGCCGTCGTGACCCTCGTTCTCCCCCGTACATTTCCTCGGCCGACGGTAGAAGCGGAAACATTCCAGGTCCAGGCGCTCATGCATGACCATTCGCTTCTGTTCCAGGAGGTGAGTCTGGACGGAAATATGCTGACGCCCGAACATCGTACCTGGGATCACGATCTCAAGACGCGCGCGCGCCAGATGCAACGGCGTGATTCCGTGGAAGTTGTCGAGAAGAGCAGCCTGGTACCCACAAGCGCGCTTCTCCTGGTTTCCCGAAAGCAGGATCTGACGGCCGCCGAGGCCACCATCCGCCGCACCACCCGAACACGGTGGGAGGTTGAAACGTGCGAAGCCTGGCTTTCGAATTCTCGCATCACCCTGATGGTTCCTGAGTCAGGCGCCCCAGACACCGGGCGAGGTCCTGCGGGAAAATTCCACGGTTAGCGGTCCAACCCCCGCACGCGGCGTCAGCGCGAGACCGCCTCATCGCCCGAGCCGTCCGCACGAACGTCTGACGCCGAAATTCCCTCGCGCTCCCGCTTCACGCTTGCGTCCTGGTGAGCATCCTCGTAGATGCGAAGAGCGTCGCGCACGTAACCGCTCAACAGGCAACCCTCGAGACAGCGGGGCGTGCATCGCCCGACGCACGGTTCCACGTGCGTCACCACGTGCGCCCCTTGCAGACGCCCTTCAATGTCGCGGGAAATCTCCATGGCAATCTCGTGGGAGTCGAGGACCGACATATGGCCATCAATGACCAGATGAAAGTCGACAAAGCGACGAGAACCCGCCTTGCGCGAGCGAAGGGCGTGAAACCCGCGGACATCGGGCAGGTCGCCAGGCGTTCGCACCTCCTGATACCTGTCGTGCGCGGGGTCAACGGGACGCGAAGCGTCGGAAAAAGCGCGTATGCGATCACGAATCAAACCTTCGTCGTCAGGGCCAAGACGCTCGTCAAGAAGGTCGCGGCCCGCTTGCGAGGTCAGTTCCCAGGCCGCTCGCACAATCAACACCGCCACCAGGATCGCGGAGACGGGATCGACCCAGTGCAGGTTTACGCCCGGCATCACGCGCGCTCCCAGACCCATCACGCCGAGTCCGGCCATGACACCCAGCGAGGTGTACACGTCGGTACGCAGATGCCACGCATCGGCAATCAGCGCCATCGAATCGGTCCGCTGACCGACCTTGAAGAGGCGGGCAGAAACCAGCCAGTTCGCACCTGCAGACAGGCCCATGACCGCAACGCCCCAGCCGGCCTGCGTGACCGGCTCCGGTGAGATCAGCTTGCGAATCGACTCGACCGCAATCCATCCTGCTCCCGCAAAGATCAGCAACGCCTCAAGCACACCGCTCACGTTCTCGACCTTGCCGTAGCCATAGGGGTGGCGTTCGTCGGCGGGTGCAGCCGCCAGTCGCACGGCCAGAAACGCGATGAAAGAGGCTATCAGGTCGACGCCGGAGTGCACGGCCTCGGAAACGACCGCAACCGAACCGATGGCGAAGCCAACGCACAACTTGGCGACAATCAGGAAACTGTTTGAAATGATGGAAAGGCGGGCCGCTCCGGTCCGCGCGGTCAACTCATCCACGGCCTCATCATAGAAGCGCACACATCACGCCGTCAAGGGCCCGACCAGTAGCAGTGTGCACGTGACCCGTCTATGCACCAGAAAGCACGCGGCGTGCCTTCCAACGCGCACTTGCTCCGCCGTCAAGAGGCGTGACGATAGAGCACGCCTCCTGGAAACCGGGGCGCGCACCACGATGCTCCAACACCGATGCGCCCCGGGAGCGCAAAGCGCTCAGTGATCCCAGTGATCCCAGTGGTCGCCGTTACCATAGCCGTCGCCCTGATAGCCGTCGCCCTGATAGCCGTCGCGGCGATGATCGCCATCACGATGCTCGTCGCGACGATGGTCCCAGTCCCCGCGAATGCGCATGAAGGTCATGTCGTCGCGATCACCGCGTATGAACAGAACGCGCGGACCGAAGACCCGACCCCGACGCGTCTGGGCGACGACACGCCACCGACCGTGACGAAGGCGATAGAAGTTGCGAGTGCCGTGACGCTCAACCTCACCGAGCTGGCGCCAGCCGCCCCAGTTTCCTTCGTGACCCTCACCGCTATCCCACGAACGCTCGTAGATGCAGTACACCATGACGTCGTGATCGGTGTCGTTACGGACTCGCAACCCTGCGGCGTGCGCGGCCACGGGTTGCATCAAGAAAAACATCGCACCGGCCAGGACAAAGAGTGCAAACCAGCCGACTCGTTTCATCAGCGTTGCGTCCTTTCTGCAATTGCAGACGGTCTCATCGTGGTGACCCTGTTGACGCGGATCTGTGCCAACAGGGCACACAATCTCCAGTTACAGCGTCGCTGCAAGGGCCACGTGCAATCCACCGGTCCTCACTGCAAGGCTTCCTTCCTCTAGACCTCCTGAGTCTCCTTCGAGGTTCCTGACCCGGGGCATCTCGTCGTTCGGGGGCACAGGCTGTACCCTGGCCTGACGCAACCGTCAAGACGTCGCGCTCGCTTCTCAGCGAATGTGGACAACCACCACGTCACCCTCCGCCGGATGCAGCGGGAGATGCACGTACAGTGCTTGGCGCAGGTGCGAAATCGCGGTGCGTTCGAGAGAACCACGCAACACCCACACGTCCACGCGCAGCGCCGTCCCACGGAGTCGCCGAACTCGAACGGTGAAAACCACGCGGTCCTGAACACAACCCGCGACAATGGCCGTCGCGCGAGCCTGCAGGGGCTCGAGCGCAGGAGTTCGGTCGCGCGCTGGCGCCGACCTGGATTCACGGGCGCTCCCCTTTCCAATCGCCGAGGCTGCGCTGAACACGGGCCGTGCACGCGCCCCCAGCACGTCGACCTCGGCGCGCTCGCTCGCCACGCGACCCGTCCGCGGAAGGCCAGGCGAACCGGCCGCGCTTTCCGGGGCCTTCGAGAGGACCGGGGCGATCGTGCCCCCACGCAGCGGC
>JAJXVI010000393.1 GCA_021782195.1 bacterium
CGTGCAGTCAAGAAAACTTCTGAATCAACATATTGTAGCAACAAGGCGAACTGGCCCACTATATATTGTAGGGTACATGGTGTCTGCAGCTCTGTCAAGAGGGTTTTCGTGCACCCCCGCAGAATCTGGTCGTGATCACTCCATTGGAGGGGCTCGGCAGGGGCACATCGAGGAATCTGTCAGCAAATGAGGTGGAAGGGACCGTGAGTGGTGCTCTCGAGAAAGTACGAGGAAGAGCCACAGCCGCCTGGAATCTAGGGCGTGCCATCGTCTGCAACCGTGCAGGCCTTTTGACGAGACCCTCGCTCGCACACCTGTACGTGACCTGGCGATGCAACCTGCGATGCCAGTCGTGCAACGTCTGGCGCAAAGACATTTATCCCGAGCTTCCGACCGACGAAATGCTCAAGGTCATCAAGCAACTGCGGTTTCTCGATGTGGTCAAACTCACCGGGGGAGAACCGTTCCTGCGCGACGACCTGGAGGTGCTCGTGGAAGCGGTCGATCGGCACATTCAGCCCGCAATGCTGCACATCGTCAGCAACGGCAGCCTTTCCGACCGAACCGCGCAACTCGCCGAACGGTTGGGAAATCCACGCATGCACTTCCGCATCTCGCTGGAAGGAGGAAACGTCTCGCACAACCGCCTCCGCGGACGTACGTGGGCTTTCGAACGTGCGTGGAGAACGCTGGAAAGGCTGGTCGCACTGCGAAAGGGCCGTGGGTTCCACGTAGGCGTGAACTTCCACCTGTGTGAGGAGACACTTCCGGAACTATCGGCCATTGCCGACTACTGTCGGTCACACCGCGTGGACCTCGTGCCAGGCTTCAACTCCTACCCTTTTCTCGAGGATCGATACGAGAACGTGTGGTTGGAACACGACGCAACAACGCGCGCACATCTCGTGGAACGTTTCCAGGAAATCTGGTCGATGCGCGCTGGCATGACACCCTGGGAAGCGCTTCTGGCCCGACGTCAGGGCGTGCGAGCCGCGTCTGAAATGAGTCTGGGATGCGAAGCCACGCGTTTCTCTTGTCGTGAACTTCGCAACCTGATGTACGTCCTGCCCAACGGCAACCTTGTGACCTGCGGTTTGAAGCATCGGCCGATCGGCAATCTGGCCATGGAACGGTTTGACGACCTGTGGTTTGGTACGCGGATCGAGCCGTTCCGACGTGAGGTCGACGCGTGTCCCGGCTGCTGGCAGACTTCCATCCGCATGGCAAGCCGGCTCTACAGCGGTGACCTCAAGAAGTCGCCAGCGATTTCCAGTTGAGCCAGCGGCGAACGGTGTCAAACGTAAGTTCACCCGAAAGCAACATCTTTCCGGCCAGATACCCGAGCTTGATGGCGTTGCAGACCTGTGCCTGCGCGTACACGGGCCAGGGATGTCGCTCGAGGAACCGACTGCGCGACATCCACCGCACGTAGGGAAGCGGCACGTAATCCTTCGAGAGCAGGGTCAGCAGCGACAGCCAGAAAACGTCTTCCGTCGGCCGTGGCCACGAAAGATCGACGCGGAACTGGCGAAGGCACTTGTCGTTCTCCCCCTCCACCTCACCCGGTGTGATCCATCCTTCCCTCAGAAAGTTGATGGTCACATCGGTGGAAGGCCAGTACGAGAGTGAGAACAGATACAGGTCGTACGGTCGGGGAAGGCTGGCCACAAAGTCAAAGAAGTCGCGTTTGTCCTGCGAGGTGGAAACGGGGTCATCCATCAGAATCTGATAACACGGGCGAATGCCGAGCTTATGGATGACAAGCGCCGCCTGTCTCACTGCCTCGTTGGATACGTTCCGGTTGTACAGACGTCGATTGATACGGTCAAGATTCTGGATACCCATCATGACCGTCGCAAGGCCGGCTTTCTGCAACTTCGCGAGCAGGTCCTCACGCACCACGCGGGGGTCGGTGAGAAACTCGAACGGCAATCCCACCTCACGTGGGTAGACAGCGCAGAACTCGTCGATCCATTCCGGCGACATGACGAACAGTTCGTCGTCAAAGCGGATCCGGCGAAGGTTGGGGAACGTGCGACGTGCGTAGAGGCACTCCTCGATCACCCGCGGCACCGACATGGCCCGGTAGAATTTTCCCTTGCCCGCGTAGACCTTGCGAAGCGCGTTGATATCGCAGAAACTGCAGTTGAACAGGCACCCGCGTGCGCTGAGCATCAGGTAGCAGGTCTGGGTTGCATACGGATCACCGCGAACCACGCGGTTCCTGTCAACCCAGTACTTGTCGTCGTGGGAGTGTAAGTCGCGGAAAGGAAGACTGTGAAGGTCCTCCTCCAGGCGTGCAACGGGATTCCGCACGATCCGTCCGTCACGGTAGAGCCAGAGTCCCGGTACGTCGGAAAAATCTCGACCGGTGCGGATGCGCTCAGCCAGTTCGACAATCGAATGCTCCGCTTCTCCCACCATCAGCATGTCGGTGTGAGGCACGCATTGCTCAGGGTCCATGGTCACGTGCATGCCTCCCCAGATGACCGCTACGCCGAGTTCAGCCTGGAGACGCCGGGTCAGGCTGCAGCAGAACTTGAAGTAGCCACCCGCACGAAGGGAAATGCCAATCAGGTCGACGTGACGGGCACGCAGAATCTCCACCAGCAGTCTCAGCTCGGTCTCCGTCGGAGGCTCGAAACGCGCGTGATAGTAGTCTTTAAGGTACACCTCCACAACCTCGAAGCCATGCTGACGAAGAATGGACGAGAGGAATCGAACCCCGTTGTTCTCGACCACGTACAACGAGACAAGCGCCACAACCGGGGCGCGCCGCAGGCCGGCCAGTGCCCGCATGCGGTCGCCGCCCGACTGAGGCGAGTCAGAAGAAGGTGGGACGACGCTCATGAGACGCCCGGGCCCGGGTGCATCCACGCACCTGCGCCGAATGGCGTGTGCACGACGGTCATCCCTGCACTCCTCGGGACCTGTCCTTCAGCGACTGCACCAGGGTTTCAACGTTGACGCCACGCGCCCTGAAATGTTCTCGAATGTGAGCGTGCATCTTCTCCTCGCGGTCGCGGAAAAAGCGATTCACCTGGTAGGGATCGTACGTGGTGTGCATGTGGAACAGAATGTCCATGATGTGCTGCAAACCGAAGATACACAGGGGTTGTACCCCGAGGACCGCACGATTGAAGCGGTAGCCGATCCACATTCCAGCTTCGAGCAGTTCGCGCCGTTCCTGATGCTTTTCGATATTGCGCTCGAGAAGTGGCGCGTGGAACTCAATCCCATACTCGCCATAGAAACGATGCCAGTTCGCGTGCGTGACGGGCATTGACATGACGGCATACTGCCCCCCCACGGAACTTGAGAACATCACGTGTGGAATCTGTCGTTCCAGGTTGTAGACGACCACGCGGGCGATCATCGCACAGTGGCAGCCAAGACACCATGTGAAGTGGCTCTTGTATTTGACCCAGTCACTCACGAAGGTACGTACGGCAAATTCCCGGAAAAGTTCGCGCGTGTCCTCATAGTGGTGGTAGACAGGTTGCGGCGCCAGCATGGTACGCAAGTCCCGAGCGTGATGATCGGCCCAGCGAGGAAACAACTGACCATAGGGCACCATGGTGAACAGATGAACGGCCCCCCCATATTCCTTCCCCATCATTCGGGCGACGTACGTCGAGTCCAGGCCACCCGAATAGCAGACCGTGATATCTTCCCTGCGCTGAGAACGTTCAACTGAACCCGTTTCATCTTGCGCCATTCTTCACACCATTCCTTTCCTCGCAGCCGGTGAGGCCAACCTGTATCCCGTCGTGAGCTTCCCGAGATGGTTCCCAGACGTGCACGTCTGAGACCGCAAGCCCGTGACTCGTGGGCCCGGGTTCCATGTACAGGTCCAGGTTGGGACCTTGAAGGCCAACAGTTGGAATCTTCATACGCACCC
>JAJXVI010000394.1 GCA_021782195.1 bacterium
GCGATCGCCCTCACCGACCTGCACGGAATGTATGGCGCCGTCTGTTTTGCACGCGCCGCACGTGAGGCCGGTCTGCGCACGATCTTCGGAGTCACCCTCATGGTGGCTGCCAGCACAATCCCGCCATGCCAGAACGAAATCTCCGCCTCCGTTGCCTCCCCTCCCAGTCGCGCCATCTCTCCCGCAAACAGACAGGGAAAATCCCCCTCCCCCGAAGCTTCGGAAGACAACCGGTTCGCACAGCACCCCCTGATCCTGCTGGCCTGCGGGCCAAACGGCTACGCGCAGATCTGCAACCTGATCACCACGGCCCATCACAACAATCGCTCCAACCCTCTCCTGAGGATCCAACAGCTCCAGCAAGCCCCCACCAGCGCGGTCATCTGCCTGACTGGAGGTCCGGAAGGGCGACTTGGCGCGCTTCTGGCCAGCGGCCGACGAGGCGCCGCCAGTCGCTGGTTGAGTCTGCTCCACGACTGCTTTCCCGGACGTCTCTATGTCGAACTCGTACACCGCCTGCGTCCCGGCGATGGAACGCTCCTCACGCTCATGGCTGACCTTGCCAGCACGCTCAGGCTGCCCCTCGTGGCCACAAACGCCGTACGCCACGCCACTCCTGCCGACTTTCCCCGTTATGATGCCCTGAACTGCGTGCGCCTGGGAATCACCGTCGGCGACCGCCATCCAGAGCGACCGGTAAACGACGAGGCCTGGATCAAGGACGAAGCCACGCTGCGCGCGCTCATCCCCTACCCGGAGGCCTTTGCCTGTAGCGATCACATTGCCGACCAGACCGCCATGAATCTGCTCCCCGGACAGGTCACCCCCCCCTGCGCACTCCTCCCCGCAGGCACGAGTCCTTCTGCCTATCTTCGACAGCTCTGTGAACAGGGCTTGCAAAAACGCCACCCCGTGGCCGACAGGACGTCCCCACCTCCTGTCCACGCCACTTCGACCGCGCGCAGGCAGCCCGTGATGAGCGGCAACGGGAAGGGCATCAGGATGACTCCTGAGCACGCCACTTCGGCTGCACGCAGGCAACTCGAACATGAACTGACCGTGGTGAACGATCTCGATCTCTGCGAATTCTTCCTGGTCGTGCACGAGGTTGTCGAGTTCGCGCGCAACAGAGGCATTCGCTGTGCCGGACGAGGCTCAGCCGCAAACTCGATCATCGCGTGGCTGCTGGGCATCACCGAGGTCGATCCGATTCGACACCGCCTGTTGTTCGAGCGGTTCCTGCACCGCGGAAGGAAAGGCATGCCGGACATCGACGTCGACTTCGACTCCGAACGAAGACTCGAGGTCATCACCTGGATGGAGAAACGTTTCGGCGCCGAACACACCGCGATGACCGCCTGCGTGAACACATACCGTGCCCGCAGCGCCCTGCGCGACATGATGAAGGTGCTTGGCTGGAACCTCGATAGCATTGACCGGACCACGCGCCTCATCAGCCACCATGAACCGCTCACAACGCTGGTGGAACGGCGCACGGAAATTGAAGCTGTCACCGGCCCGTCTCCCCTGCTCGACGTGCTGTTTGCGCTGGCAGGCAATCTTCGCCACTGCCCGCGACACCTGGGGCTGCACAACGGTGGCATGATTCTCTCGCGAGCGCCACTCTCCCGGTACTCCCCCGTACAGACCTCCGCCAACGGCGTACGCATGATGCAGTTTGACAAGGACGACGTGGAAGCACTCGGACTCATCAAGTTCGACGTACTCGGCCTGCGTTCGCTATCGGTGATTTCGGAGGCCATGCATCTGCACCAGCAGGACTGCGGAAAGCAACTCCCCATCGACAATCTGCCCGATGACGACCCCGCCACGTTCCGTCTCATCCGCAGCGGACAGACCATGAGCGTGTTCCAGATTGAGAGTCCGGGACAGTGGAACCTGCTGGCACGCACCCAGCCGCGAACCTTTGACGATCTTGTGGTTGAAGTCGCGCTCTTTCGCCCCGGACCGCTCCAGGGAAAAATGGTAAACCCCTACGTCGAACGACGCGCCGGACGCGCCCCGATCTCCGTGCCCCATCCCTCGCTCGAGCCCGTTCTCCGAGACACGTACGGCATCATCCTCTTTCAGGAACAGGTACTGGAGGTCACGCACCGGTTCGCCGGACTGTCACTCGAAGAGGCCGATCGGTTCCGCAGCCTGATGAGTAAATGGCGTGATCCCGGCGACATGCAGAGCATGCGCGACAGCTTCGTGGCGGGAGCCATAAAGAAACATGGTGTCGGCGAAGGGCTGGCCAACCAGGTGTTCGATCAGGTGGCCGCCTTCGTGGGTTACGGTTTCTGTCGTTCACACGCCGCTGCGTTCGCGCGGATCGTGTACCAGACAGCGTGGCTCAAAGCCCATCACGGCGCCGCATTCATGGCCGCGGTGCTCCAGCATCGCCCGGGCTTCTATCCGATGAGTACAGTGCTCGAGGAGGTGAAACACATGAGCATCCGGATCCTGCCAGTGGACGTGTGGCGTTCGGGTTCCCGCTATCAACTCGAACATGGCGCAATCCGGATTCCGCTCACCCAGGTGCGCGGAATGAGCCAGACAATGGCGGAACAGGTCGTGAAGGCCCGTACCGACTGTCGCTCAATCGAGCAGTTGTATCGCAACATCACGCTGCCTCCCGAAGTCTGGAACGCCCTGGCGCGAGCCGGCACGCTTCCTGCAACACCGGCGGCGGCATCTCCACAGGTGAACGCAAAAGAGAGCGCCACGGCAGGGCGACGCGATTCACTCTGGCACCTCGGGTTGCTTCGTCGCTCCAGGAATGACAGTTGCAAAGGTCAGCTCTCCCTCTTCGAAATGAGCGAAAGCGGCGAACTGTTTGTCCCCTTGCAAGAACTCGACGAGCATCAGAGCACGCGATGGAACCTCGAGACGATGAGTCTGACGCCAGGTCGCCATCCCGTCGCGCTCTATCGAGCAGTGTTGGAAGCTCGTGGCGTCCGGTCCATTCGTGAAACCGCCGCGATGACGAGCGACCGCATGGTGTGGGTCGGGGGACTGGTGCTCACGCTCCAACGTCCCCCCACGGCAAAGGGGATGACCTTCATCGTGTTGGAAGACGAGACCGGGCGGCTGCCGGTCGCCATCCAGCCTCCCCTGTTCGAGCGCGCGCGACACGTGCTGCGTGCCGGTGCGCTGGTCTTCGAAGGACGCATTCAGCGCGCCGGACACGCATATCGGAGCCTGCTGGCACATTCCGTCCAGAGCTTTGACGATTTCTGCCGCGAGGCAAGACCCGCGCCGAACAACCACGCACCACTTTCGGGAGCGCACTGATAGCCGCGACAGCGTGGAAAGGAGCGTACCAGGGCCGAATCCTGGCAGAAGGAAAGGAGGCCCGCCCCGCGAAATCGCCCGCCAGGAGAACTGGAATGAACATCGACCCGGTCTCACAACGCCCTGGCTCCCACCCGCATCCGCCCGTCTCGCCCGTTTCCGGTGAGGGAGCAGGAGAGAACCCGTCCACACCTGAGACCGCCCCGATTGATCGTCTCGCACAGACGGTGGAAGAAAAAGCACGTGACCTCGTCGACGAAGTCACAACCCAGTTCCACCTGCCCGGCCGGCTTGTTGTCGAAGGACGCGACGGCTACGTCGCAACCGACCACGGCCTGCCCACGAGCAGCACGCACGCCGGCGCCGTCGTACGCCGCGCCTTTGGAAGCCACACGATGCTTGGAACCGCAGCCGAGATCGTCGCTGGCGGAAGTCCCGACGTGCCCGTCACGTTCTCCGTACCCAACGCTTCCCACGCGACCGTCCCCACGCAGACCGTCCCCACGCAGACCGTCCCCACGCAGACCGTCCCCACGCAGACCGTCCCCACGCAGACCGTCCCCACGCAGACCGTCCCCACGCAGGCCGTCCCTCCGCAGGCC
>JAJXVI010000395.1 GCA_021782195.1 bacterium
CACGCCGGCAGGCAGGTATTGAGTGAGTCGAATCAACATCTCGGTGGTACCACCACCGGCTGGGATCAGTCCCACGCCGACTTCCACCAGCCCCATGTAGAGTTCCGCTGAAGCCACCAGGGAATCAGACCACACCGACATTTCGCAACCGCCACCCAGCGTCATGTTGAACGGGGCCGTGACGACCGGAAACGGTGCGTAGCGCAAACCCGTAACGGTATCCTGGAAGGAACGTACGCCAGCATCCAGCATGTCCCACCGGGCGCTGCGCGAGAGCTCGAGAACCATCTTGAGGTCGGCTCCAAGCGAGAAGTTCTCCCCCTGGTTGCCGATGACCAGCCCGATAAAGTCCCGGGCAACGACTTCCCGCGCCTGGTTCAACATTTCCATGACTCCCTGTCCGAGGGAGTTGGCCTTGCTGTGAAACTCGAGACACGCGACACCGTCGCCCAGATCAAGAAGACTGGCATCCGCATTCGATCGCACGGTCCTGAGATTACCGCGACGAAGGTTGATGGGACCGGCCAGGCGTGACGACACGACCGGGGGCTCGATCACCGGCATGCCACAGAGTCTGGAGAGCTCCACCACTCCGATGCTGCGAATCGTGTCGAACGGTCCCATCTGCCAGCCGTAGCCCCACTTCAGGGCGTTATCGACGTCCTGCGGGTCGTCCGCCACGACGCCGACCATTTTCGATGCATATGCAAGAAGCTCGGCGGTCGTTCGGCGGGTAAAGTCTCCATACGGTCCGGGGAGCTCGAGAAGCGCCTTCAGGCGTTCCTCGGGAGTCGGGAGCTTCGCAATCGGCGCAAGCTCGGGAATCTTGACCGTCCCACGATCCTCGTAGTCCATTGTGTCAAGATTCAGGGTCAGGATGACGGTCTGACCGTCCGCACCCTTCGTCTTCTTGTAGAAGCCCTGCCCGGTCTTGTCACCCAGCCAGCCGCGCTCGACCACGCGCTGAAAAAAGGCGGGCATCGAGAAATCCTCACCGGTTGTCTTCGCCAGGCCCTTTACCACGTAGAGGAAGATGTCAAGACCGCTGAGGTCGGCGGTCCGGAAGGTGGCGCTCTTCGGTCGACCGATCAACGGCCCGGTCAGCGTATCCACCACCTCGGGGGTAAGGCCGAGATCGACCATCGCCTGCATCACCCGGGTCATGGCATACGCGGCGACCCGGTTGGCCGCAAAGCCAGGCACGTCCTTCGCCACGACAACGCCCTTGCCCAGCACGTGGTCGGCAAAGTGGGAGATCGTTGCAAGCACGCCGGCGTCAGTATCCGCTGTCGGGATGACCTCGATAAGGTGAAGGTAGCGCGGGGGGTTGAAAAAATGCGTTCCCAGGAAGCGCCGCCGAAACCCCTCGCTCCGGCCTTTCACCTGCAGATGCATCGGGATGCCACTGGAGTTGCTCGACACGATTGCCGTATCCGAAAGGAGCAACTCGACCCGTTCCCACAGGCTACGTTTGGCGTCAAGATCCTCGATGATGGCTTCGACGACCCAGTCAACCTGGCGAATGCGATGAAGGTCGTCTTCGGTGTTGCCTATCTCGATGGAACCTTCCAGACCGTTCGCCATGAATCCGGCAGGCCGGCTCTTCTTGACCCGTTCAAGGCCGCCCCGCGCCAGTGCGTTGCGGTCTCCCTCCCGAGGCACATCAAGCAGCAGGGTCGGGATACCGGCATTGGCAAGGTGGGCGGCAATGCCTGCCCCCATCGTGCCGGCTCCAATGACGGCAACACGCCCTATGGTCCGGGGGGGGCACGGGATTCCGGCCTCCGCCACGGAGGATGGAGAAACGTCGGTAACGGTCATGTTGACGGCTCCTTTGCGAGGTGCCCGCCTTGCCGCAAGCATCGGCCGGCGCGGACACGTGTGGTGGGGGTCGCCTCACAGTTGCGAGAGATCTGCTGCATCGAGAGGCGACGGACAAGATGAGGGGCAAAACTTCCTGAAGACGCGTGCAGTCCCCTGCCTCGAATCGCCGTCGGCGCGGAGCGGCTGTGCCGCGGATCCGGGATTCTCACGCACCCTGCGTCGGGTCGGCATCGCGCCGACGATGCAACTCCGGCAAACTACCAGTGACTGCCCGGCTTCGGCGTCTCCTCGTCACCGGCTTCGGCGCCAGTGGCCGCGCGACGCGCCAGCAGGTCCACCAGTTCAGCATCACTGAACTGCAGATTTGCCGCAGTGACCACCTTCCAGGCTTCGTCCCAGCTTTCCGCCTTCTCAAAGGCGGTTCGGAACTCCAAGTCGGAGTCCATCATCTCAAGAAAACGCTCAACATCAACGGTAGACACTGACAGACCTCTTTGCGTACGTGATTTTGCCACGGCCCCCGCGAGCCCACGGGACGGTCGAAAAGGTTGCGCCACTCCCCTCATGGAAAAGCGAGAACCCGGCGAACTGACGCCCGCGCGTGCGCCGAAAGCGCGACTTCCAGGGGCGCGCCTGTACGGCCAGAAGTACGACACCGGCAACAGTCCTGCCGAGCATTCGGAATCCGCAACAGCTTTGCCTCTCCCCGCCCACGCGACAATGTAAGAGCCTCCCTGCCAATGGCAAACGAAGGGCGCGGCCCCTCAAACGTCCCAGTCCGAGAGATTTCGCAGGAAGCCGGCGAGCCACTTCGAAACTTCACGTTCCTGGTCGTTACGCCCCCCCGACTTCACGATGCCGCTGCGCAGGCATTCGCCCTGGGTCAAAGCACACCTCTGCTCCGAAAGGGGTGGCCAGGATCGGACCTGCCAGCACTGCGCTCACCCGGCAACACCACGACGAGAACGTGGCGTATCACAGGTTTTATACAGTCCCCGGTTCGGCCCGGCTTCCCAACCCCTTCCATTGATCGGCGCGACCCTTGTTTCAGACGCACATCGTGCTTGAGGAGATGCAAAATGACGCAATCAACCGTCCTGGGTGTCGGACATTACCTGCCGTCACGCGTGGTGACCAATGCCGATCTCGCCCAGCTCATGAATACGACCGACGAGTGGATCACCCAGCGCACGGGAATCAAGGAGCGTCGGTTCATCGAGCACAGCGGCATCGGCGCAAGCGACCTGGCAGTTCCTGCTGCGCGCATGGCCTGCGAGCACGCCGGCATCGAGCCGCGACAGATCGACGCCATCATCTTTGCCACGCTCTCGCCAGACTATTTCTTCCCCGGCTCTGGGTGCCTGCTCGCTGACAAACTGGCCCTGCCCGGCATCCCTGCACTCGACGTACGTAACCAGTGCTCCGGATTTCTCTACGGCCTGTCGGTGGCAGATGCCTGGATCCGCAGCGGCGTCTATCGACACGTACTGCTGGTGGGTGCGGAAGTGCATTCAACCGGACTCGATTTCAGCGATCGGGGGCGCGATGTCGCGGTGCTTTTCGGCGACGGGGCGGGCGCGGCGATCATCGGACCGGAAAGCGAAGAGGGCCGAGGCGTCCACAGCATTCGTCTACACGCTGACGGGAGCGGTGCCCGCGAACTGTGGGCCGAAGCACCCAGCAGCGCGAACGCACCCGAGCGCGTGAGCGTGCAGATGCTTGAGGAAGGCCGCCAGTATCCACGCATGAACGGGAAATACGTGTTTCGCTGGGCCACCGAAAAGATGCCCGAAGTTGCCCTGGAGGTCCTTGGCGACGCCGGGTTGTCGGTCGACGACGTCCATCTTTTCGTGCCGCATCAGGCCAACATGCGCATCAATCAGCTCGTGGCAAACAGACTGCGCATCCCCGAGGAAAAGACGATGCACAACATCCAGAAGTATGGAAATACAACCGCAGCGACGATTCCGATAGCGCTCAGCGAAGCGTGGCGATAGGGAAGGTGCGGCCCCGGCTCGCGCATCCTGTGCACGGCATTCGGGAGCGGATTCACCTGGGCGGGTGCCGTACTCA
>JAJXVI010000396.1 GCA_021782195.1 bacterium
AATGCTCACGCAATAATCCACCAGCGATGGCGACAGAGCGTCAACGAGGTCGGCCAGTGGCTCGAGATCGACCCCCGCAAGTCGGTGTCGAATGCACGCCTGATGAATCGCAAACAGAAACGCTTCGAGCAGTGCCTCGCCGTTGTGCGCGTGCGTCTCAAGGACTGTCAGGCGCACCAACGTCTGAACGACCGGCTCCGCCTGGGCGGAGTCCCAGTCACCGTGCTCGAATTGCTGGCTGAGAGCCTCGACTGCGTCGAGTCGGGCCTCAGGCTCCACCTCACGCAGCACCACCTGCAGCGACTCTTCCAGAGCATTCACCCGTTGCTCGCTCCCTCATGTCGGGCAGCCCATCGACCGAGGGCACCCGTCGCGCACCCGGCCTGACCGGCAACTGATTCTGCGTCCTCGCCACTCATCATGACACAGGCGCGTGATGCGTACGACAGACTCACCGCAAAACCAGAGGGCAGGCGAAGTGGTCCGGCACGCGTCATTCTTCTCTGTCCGGTACCGGAGCGCCGGACTCCTTCCGCGTCGAAGTGCGATTCTCGCCACGCGGCGGCGAGCCGGATGTGCGTCGGGCGGGCAAAGCGCCAGATGCGCCTCTCCGCGATGCTTCCTGCAAGCTCACGAGGATGGTCCTCAACAGCTCCTGGGCGCGTTGCACTTCAATCTCCGAGGGATGGTGAACGCTGTAGCGGACCACGTCATAACGGTCCGCAAGTTCACGAATCGCCACCTCGAGGTCAGGATGGCGCTCACAGGCTCGTGCCGCGAACTCTCCGGGAGTCTGCGCCGGTGTCGGCTCGAGACCTTCCCTGCACAGCGCATCCGCCATGGCGCGCCAGGCCACGGACACACCGTCTGTGGAAGTGCCGGTGCGACCGGGTGCAAGACGGCCGGCGGGCAGGAAGATAGCACGAAGACGAGCCAACAGTCCTGACGTCCCGCCCACGTACCCCAGGCGCTCTACAATCAGCCGAAACGTCCACTTCCCAAGCCGGACAAGACCGGTCAGCAGCAGTGCCGCAAAACAGAACTCAAGAATCCTGCCGGCCAGGCTGCTACGGTTGACAAACACGATCGTGGCCGCGAACAGGGCCCGCACGATCTCCCAGAGCGCGGGGGATCGAAGCCCGAGGCGTTCCGCAAGGTAGGTCAGCACCGCGTCGAATACCGTGCGAGTCTGTACGTGGCGGTGCGACTGCGGGGTCGCACTGTAACCTGGCGATGGGTCAAACTCCACCCAGCCAAATCGGTCTACCAGTACCTCGCACCAGGCATGAGCATCTGACGCGTGCACTTCGTAGTAGCCCGTGAAAGGGTTGTAGGTCCCGGGAAGATATCCCGTCACCAGACGTGCTGGAATCCCTACCTCGCGGCAGAGAACCACCATGGCAGTCGCAAACTGCTCGCAAAAGCCTTCTCTGTAGTGGAACAGGAACTGACTGACCATGTCCTGATGAGGATCGTATGGAGGGATATCGAGCGAATACCGGCAATGCGTCTGAAGGTACGTGAGAATGGCCTGGGCTCGTGCAAACGACCCTCGATAGCGGGCAGTAACGGTCTCGGCCAGCCGCTTGACCTGTGGCGGCACGATGCTCGGCAGTTGCAGGTTGTAGCGAGCGGCCTTCTTCCAGAGTTGATTCACCGGGCGCTGCACGCGAGCCAGACGACGAATGACAGAGGGGTGCAACGTACGGACCGTGCTGATACACGAGTATACGGTGCCAGACTGCAGTGGAAAGTCGGTACGCACACCAGCGTGACTGTCCACGTACACGATGTCGGATGGAAAGAACAGTTGCGATAGATGATAGGCGGAGAAGATGATGTTCGGCATGTCCTTCTCGAGGTAGAAGATCTGCACGATGTCGTGATCTCCCACTCCGTCCACGTTGAGGAGGAGGGGTGGACTCGGCGCAATGATTCGACGCAGGTCGTCGTGGGTCATCGTCCATATCCGCCCATCATAGTGATTGAAGGCAAGCCCCCGATAATAGGTCTCCTCGGAGGTTCGAACGCGCATCACCACGTCGTCCGAGAGATGTCCCCGGAGATTGAGGTCGAGGAAGGAGTTGAAGCCTGAATAGCTGTCCGGGTCGAAGTGCTGCCTGTGCAGCAACGGAATGCGACCGCCCATGCTCGGATATCCAGGATTCTCGATCTGTCCGTGGTCGGTCTTCTGGGGAATGAATCGGAGCAGCATCGGCATCGGATGAATCTTCATCCCCGTGGAACGAGGAATGAGAAAGAAAAAGATGACGCCACACGCAACCATGCCAGACGCCAGACCCGTCACCAGCCGTGACAGCGCACGGATTCCGAGGGGCGGCCCGAGAACACGTCGCTTCTCGGCCGACAGCGAACAGGCGTTGAGAACGAGGGTGTACATCGCGCCGCAAAGGAATGCCAGCAGGTAGGGAACGTAGGACATGTCGTGGCTCAGGACGGCAGCCACACAGACCAGGATGAAACCGGTCAGCAAGGAGTAGTTGAGGTCGCGGCGTCCGGGCAGATCGTAACTGTGAAGCGTCTGCAGCCACAGCAAAAGGTTCGCGAGGGGTACACGGGGATCGTTCGCGCTCTCGGACAGGTCGAAAAGAAAGCGTACAAACGCGACAAGCATGAAGAGAGAGAGAAAGATCTTGATGACCCAGTTCGTATGTGTCCGTCGACGGTAGGATAGTACGAAGCCTGCAACCGTTGCAGCGACGGTAAGCCAGGTGAAGGCCGGCCAGCCCTCCTCGTGGAGGATGGCCAGGATCCCTGACATCACCGTGAGCAGGGTTGCCAGACGAAAAGGGATTGACTCTTCGGGAGGTTTTTTCCGGAGAAGGAACGCGGGAATCCTCAACGCCAGAATGATCCTCCAAGTTCCACCAGTTGCGCGCCGTATGAGTGACGCCACACCGGTATGGCAGGGCAGTCTCTTGACGGCCCGCTTGACTGGATCGAGTCCACCCCCAGGGCCGGGAAAACTTCCTCTGCAGCCGAAGCCGCTAAACTGGCCGCCTGACCCTCGCTTTGAGGCGAGCAAACCAGAATGGCCCCGACCTTCAACCGCTCGCCGAGAAGGTGCGCGACGACTTCGCGGTTGCACACCGCCGACGAGGTGATCAACAGCACGCTCCGACGCCCGAGCCCGGCAATCGCTCTGGCTACGACTGGATCCGGCGCCACAAGACCGGCCGGCTCGACGCGAGCAAGCCAGTCCAGGGCTCGATCCGGTCGGGCACCCGCCAGCACGTCGAGACAGGATACGCCGGCTTCCCACGCAGCGGTCGATACTGACGCGTGGTCGGTCCTCGCGAGGCATGCCAGGTCGACCACCGTGGCGTTCCTTCGCGCGGCCTCAAGCACGCCCCTGGCGAGACGAACACACTCATCCAGAACAGCTTCGCCCACGTCGTCTCCGGTTGAAGCGATACGGTTTTCGATAAACACTACCAGAGGGGCAGTTCCTGTATCCCGAAACTCCCGCAACATCAGGGTGCCGGTACGCGCGGAGGTCGGCCAGTGAAGGTGACGGATGTCGTCACCCCACTGGTATTCGCGTATTCCCTGCAGGTCATAGCTGTGTCCCCGCTGTGACAACGTTCGTGTTTCCGCCGACCGGTGAACGCGTGCACGGCTCGCTCCGGACAGCTTGACCTCGATAGACCGTGGGTGGACCACGATCTCACCCCGTTCATGAAGCACTCTCGCCACAGGAAAGAAACCGAGGGGTGCCACACACCCAAGCGTCAACGGCGGATGGGCAAAAACGCCACGTCTCGTACATTGCAACGGGTAGTCCACCGTCATCCCTCCCTGCGCGGGAAGCTCCGAGAGAAGCGCGTCACAGGCCAGCCCATCGACGCCAGGAAAATGCGACGCGCTCTGAA
>JAJXVI010000397.1 GCA_021782195.1 bacterium
GACCCGCACTGCGGGAAGCGTTGGAACACACAGGATATCCCCCCCCCGACAACCAACCTTCAACGACAATGACCCACTCAACCCCGCAAGAAGGAGACACCCTGCTTGGACGATGACCTCGCGCTGGTTGAACGATTCAAGACAGGCGACCTTGCGGCGTTTGAACTGCTCGTAAAGAAATACCAGCGTAGCGTACTCAACCTGGTCTACCGCTTCACCGGCGACAGTTCCCGTGCCGAAGACCTCACACAGGAAGTCTTCGTGCGCGTGTACAGGGCCCTTGGCGGCTTCGAAGCCAAAGCAAGATTCTTCACCTATCTCTACAAAATCACACTGAACCTCTGTCTCAAAGAGCGCGAGCGAGAGCAACGCAGACGCACCTACAGTCTAGACGACCGCCAGGGCGACGAGGACGCCCGCCCGCGTGAAATTCAGGACCCGAGTGGCTCCGCAGAGGACCAGGTAGCGAGACAGGACACAGCCCGAATCGTGCGCGAAGCCGTGATGTCACTCCCCGAAGAGCAGCGCACCGCAGTCATCCTTCATCGCTTTCATGGACTCACCTACGAAGAGCTCGCGGAAGTGCTCGACATTACGCTTCCGGCCGTAAAGTCACGGCTGCACCGGGCCAAGCTCGCTCTCCGAGAGCGGCTCTCAGACTACGTCAAGCCCCCGCCCACCAGAGAGCCCCCATCCGTACAGACCACGGACCCAACCGCGGCGTTCTCCCCCACGGATCCTCCATACGGACAAGAACTTGACCACTCATGATCGCAACAAAATCGCGTCTAAGGGGTTCACCCATTGTGAGCATTCACCATGCGTTGTGAAGCAGTTGTAGAGCATCTTTCCAACCCCGATTCGGAGGCAGCAAGCACTGACCTCCTCATTGAGCTTAAGGCTCATCTCGCAGCGTGCTCCACCTGCAAAACCGAGATGGCTGCCATCGAGCAAGCCTGGCAGATGCTTGAGGCGTGGAAGACACCTGAACCCTCCGCCACACTCACACAACGCATCCTCCTTCACCTCCCGGACGCCGAATCGCCCCAGCACGCGACGTGCGAGATCTCCTCCACTGTCCCCTTCCTCCTCGACCTCGCCACCGCGCACCTCGACCCGGAAATTGCCACACACCTGCAAACCTGTCCACACTGCCGAGCTGAGATCCAGACCTCTCAGTGCATTTCCAACCTGCTAAACGAATGGCGCGACATCGAACCCTCCACAACTCTCGTCAGTCGCATCCTCTCAGACGTTCGACAAACAGACGCAGTTGCACCCACTCCCGACCCCACCCCTCTCCGCGCCGGAACTGCATCGCACGCTGCCCGCAACCGTCCCTTTTCCTGGCTCACCCACACCCCCCTGCACCTGCGCCGCCTTGCCGCAACCGTGCTTGCCGCAAGTGCAATGCTCCTGTCCTTCCTCGTCGTCCGGTTCGACCACACCCCCCCCCCTCACCCCCACACCCCGCACATCCTCGACCAGTATGTCGACTCGTTCTCAACCGGCCTGCATTCCATGACCATCATTTCCAGGCTCCCGGACTATGTCGCGACAAAATCGACCAACCCCCTCGACGACTTCCGCGACCCCGCCACATCGCTCGACCCGGACGCTGTGGTTAACGAAATCCTGACAGCACCAGGAAGCGACACCTGAAATGCAACTCCCACCGGGCCGGGCCCTCCTGCTCGTAATCATGTTCATGCTGACGTCCCTTCGCATCGGCCTGTGTGACCCTCGTATCTCGCAACCGTCGCCCCAACGCCTCGAAGTACACCACCCCCCCCTCACCCACCAGCTTCATCTCACGCCCGCTCAGACCGCGCTTCTTCGAAGCATCCACCAGCGATACGTAATCCAACAGCGCCCCCTGCTCGCGGAAATCGCCGCACGTCGTCAGGACCTCATTCACGCCGTCTCCTCAGATACTCCAAACCGCCACACCATCGACCGCAATCTTCACGACCTGGTCGCGCTCGAAAGTCGCCGACAGACACTGATGGTCGACGAGTACCTGGAGGTGCTCAAGATTCTCACCCCCCCCCAGCGAGCAATCTTCCGCAAGCATCTCCTGGAGCACCTCGCGCGCTGAGCATCTCAACGGCGCTCCCCTCTCCCGCTCGGGGCATACCCTCCCACGTGCAACCCGTACAGACCCCCAACAACGTGCTCAAACCGCCGTCCAAGCATACGCATAGCCACCCGGCGCATCCGGAGATGGGCTCCGGCTTCAGATCGGCTCAGCGACCGCTGAAAAGACCCACCGGCGCCATTCCCACATCCACCGTATCGCGCTCCACCATATCGGGCAGACTCAGGACCTTCACGCGTCGCTCTCCCTCAAGGGCAACGTAAAGGAGGCTCCCGTCCGGTGACGCTGCAAGGCCATACGGCCGAATCCCGACCTTCGTACGACGCGCATCCTTCCCCCATTCCCCGCGCTTGAACGAAACCACGGAGCCGTCAAGCATGCACGTCACGTAGATTTCACCCCCCCTGGTAGCGATAACCTGGTACGGCCCATCATCCGTACGGACCTCAGTAACCAACTTGAGCGTATCCGAATCCAGCACATCTACTCTGTTGCTATCAAATGAGGTCACGTACAGGAACTTCCCACCCGGATCGACCGCCATTCCAAACGGGTCCACTCCCACGCTGGCCTCTCCGACCTGTTGCAGACTCGCCGCATTATACGCCACAACCCTGTGGTCGCGATGTAGAAGCACGTACACGCGCCGTCCGTCGCATGACAGGCACACCGAAATCGGGTCCTTGCCAGCAGGTGCGCTCCTCACCTGCTTTCGCGCCACCAGATCCAGTTCACCGAGCGTATCGTCTCCTCGGTTCACCACGTACGCGTGTTTCCCACCGGCGGTCAATACCATCGCCGACGGCCCCTTTCCAGTCTCGATACGCCCACGTGGGGTGCCGTCTGTTCCGTAAACACGCACATACGTCATCTTGTCAGCGGTTGCATACAGCAGACGATTGTCCGGGGAGACGCCGACAGCGCCGGCCCCACCCTCTACCACGAACTGCGGCCCGCATGCCTGGGCCCCGGTTCTCTTACACGAAAGTGCAATGACACCTCGCGAGGCATCCGTCACATAAACACGAGGACCCACAGTAACGATCCCGGCTGGAGAGACCACCGGAACCGGCACGCTCATCAGGGAACGCACCCACGCGCAACCACCCAACCCGCCAGACATCAACAGCAGGCCGGCCAGCGTCGCGAACCCCACGACCCTCCCGCGCCTAAAGCAGCCACGGTATACATCTCGCGAATCAGAACTTCCGAACACCATCATCACTGCAACCTCTACCTCTCAAGAAACCGGGGGTTCGAGCGGACGACCGCCCTGACTGCGACGTGGGAACGCAGGAACACCGATTGTGACTTCTGCCTCGCGCCAACACGAACACCCGCGGAGTCCCCACGCGAAAATCCAGGGAAACGAAAAATGCGCCCCGTTGGCCGGCCTCTCACAACCGACAACCACGGGACGCAACTCCACGTTCAAAGCACTGACTGAGACTTAGCGGATGATAAACTCGTCGCCGCCGCCACCGACACTGAAGGCAGGACCAGGCTCCGGACGCGAGTCGCTTGCGGTCTCAAGTTCAACCTTCACTTTGATGTGGTTCTTGATGCTGACTTCCTGCGTCACAATGGAGGAGTCAGTCTCTACCTCTGATCGAACGAGACGCCCCTCCTTATATGCAAAGTACGTGGTTCCCGTCGCAGAGATACGCTGCTCGACCTTCTCCTGAAGCGGGATGGTGGATTCGGGACACGACACGCGAATCTCGGCGCACTCATATCCCTGAACGCGGGTGAAATCCCACAGCGAATAATGATACCGCAGCG
>JAJXVI010000398.1 GCA_021782195.1 bacterium
ACCGCGCCCGCGACCCCGAAGGCCATGTCTGGACGTTCAGCCAGATCGTGCGGCGGGTAACACGTCGACGCCCTGCCCGACGTGGCGGAGGGCTCAACGTGGGGTTGTGGAGAGCGGCCGAGCTGACGGCAGCATTGCCATGGCGCGTTTGATATCGCGCTGTGAGTCGGTCGGCCAGAGAATTGGCGGCCGACGCTTTGGAGTCGTCGTGGGGATCAGCGGGCTTGTCCCCAAACCGCACACTCCATTTCAGTGGTGTCCCCAACTCGTCGGACCGGAACTCGCGCGACGTTGCCGTATCGTTCGTGATCGTACGCCCCGGCGCATCAAGGTCGGTTGGGCAGACAGTGAGGAACGCACGATAGAGGGCGTTCTTTCCCGTGGTGATCGCCGTACAGGGGCAGTGATGCTCAGGGCCTTTCGCAAAGGAGCGCGTCTAGACGCCTGGAGCGAGCACCTTCGTGTCGACCTGTGGCGGGAGGCTGCGTCTGAGCTTGGCATCTCGTTGGAACATTACGTCAGCGAGCGGTCGATGTTGCGACGCCTGCCCTGGTCGCACATCGACGCGGGCGTTACCGAGCGCTTCCTGCGCAGCGAGTGGAAGAAGGCACTGGATGAGCGCGTCGCGCGTGATTGCCGAGACGGTTGCCTGGCCTGCAACGCCTGCGATGTGACCGGTGTGGAGATGCAGTTCGGGGGGCTTGACATGGCACCCGGCCGCGATCCCGTAATCCGGGCCTGGAAGCGCCAGACAGCAAAGGCAGTTGTGAAAGAAGCGCATGCCGGCTCCGCGCCCGAGCATGCGACCACGCCTGCAGCGGAAGCGTCCAGCACTTTTTCCTGTGTTGGAGGGTAATCTGCACGGGATGCGTACGGGGGGGAGGCGAGCGGTTATCACCGCCTGACCATCATTGATGGTGATTTCAATTCGTCCTGTAAAACGGAATGGACGTGGCGTCATCCGGCGGCGCCTTGCAGCTTTCTGCTGGGTCGAGCTAATCGTCTGCCTGCAGATTCATCTGGCCACATTCTGGGGGTTCAGCCCGAGCCTTCACTCCCTGGCGACCCTGGCTCTACAGGCAGGTGCACTATGCGCGATTGCCCTGGTCGCACTTGACGGACGGAGGCCATGGAAGCCATCCCCCAGGAACGTCAGGATTCTGGTTGGCTTTTCTCTTTATGTCGCGTGGACACTGCTGTATGGACTCTGGCGCCTGCCCGTGCCTCCAGCCGGTCTCACCGCCCACGCTGGAAATCCGATGGCAATCACAATGGAAATGCTGAACAGATCTGACTCACTGATACGTCAGGGTCTGATTGTTCGCATCATGACCGGCATCTGGATGTTTTTCTACCTTCTTGCCGGTCTCAAACTGTCAGGTCAAAGGGCGCTGAAAGCCGAGAAGGCGTTGCCCAGCCCGCCGTAAAAGCCGAACATGCTCCCGGACATCTGGGCCGAGTAGAACGGGTTCGGTGGTTGCACAGGCGAGTACTGCGACTGACCGGACCCTCCACCCTGCCCGCTTTGACTGCTCTGGCCGGTCGGATCGTAGGACCAACCGAGCCCCACCGGCGAGTTCATGAACATTGCGGGAGAAGTCCACGTTGGGGACGCGTCAGGCTGCTGATAGTTCTGAAACAACTGCGTGAGGTCCTGGTCAAAATTGGCTTCAGAACCGAGAACCTGATTTGCCTGAGAGGTGAGATCGGAGGACATGTTGGAGGGAATCTGGGGCATCGTCCCGGTCAAGCCACCGAGAATGGAGTTGATGTCACTGCTGAAACTGGACATCGACGTCGACGAGCTGCCGGATGTGGCTGGAATGGTGACCTGCCCCTGGGGAACCGTGGTGTACCCCGGCATCGAGGGCATGGTCATGTTCGACCACATGGAACCTCCGATCGACATTGCAGCGGCTGAAAACAGGGCGTCCATAGTGTGCTCTTCCTCCTCCTACAAAACGGCGGGCAGTTGGTGCTCGGGCAGACTCTATTCTTCTATCACGACACGACGACAGTAGTATAGGGGCGAACCGCGTGTTTCGACAACCCCTGCAGGTCGCAAAAAGGTAAACATTCTGTAACAGTTCAATCTCGAAACTCCTGGGTCACCATCAGGCCATTGCTTCCGGCGAGAACGATTCCAATCCCCACGCGGTGATAGTGGACATCCAGGATGTTCGCGCGATGTCCGGGAGAATGCATGAGGCCATCCTCTGCGGTTCGCAGGTCAGGCGCAAGCGCGATGTTCTCGCCGATAAAATGGAAACGGATGCCTCTGGTGCGGGCACGGTCGACAACGTCGCGCCTCTGTGGATTCACGTGGCCAAAGAAACCTTGATTCCACATCTCCATGCTATAGGCTCGCGCCATTTCTCGCAGGCGGGGGTCCTCCCTCAGACTCGGCAACCCGCGTTGGCGACGTTCCTGATTGAGCATGATCAGCATTCGGTTCTCGAGATCCGGTCGCACACGAAGCTCCCACGCCTGGGTCACCTTCGGGATCGCGACTCGAGTGCCTTCCGCCGGTTCCATCGGATGATGCGCAAAAGCGCGTTCGATTGCCCGTTTCACGGCAAGCCCCAGGAAGCGTTCGGCAGCTCGGCCGGTGGTAAGCAGGGGGGGCGAGAGCCTGGAAGCACTGACAGCCTTGTGCAGTGCGGGAACCGGCACAGCACCCAGCACCGTCAACACGATTCCACAAAACACGCCAACCTTCGCGAGCGAGGGTACCGTGCCCAGGAGTCGATTGGTCCAACTCCTCGCAAACCGCTCTGGAACCCGCCGATAGACGCCATGAAGCAGTACGATTGACACGACCTGAACGACCGCATACAGCACTGCGGCCGCGAGCAGACGTGCCTTGACCGGCGAAACGTTGTACTCCATGACCAGGCGATCTGCCAGGGGTCCATAATACTGAAATGCCACCCAGGCCGACAACGCCAGACTGGCGGAGTCTCCCGCGTGAACGATAAAACCACGGCGAAGGCCATCCACGGCAGCCAACAGCAGGGTAACGAACAGGATCAGATCGACCACCGGAAAATGATGGAGACTCACGGCAAATGTTTCGCCCAGCGGGCGCTCGATTCATTCCCTCCAGTCATCGGCTCACCTCACTCGTCTTGCTGTGCGGCATGTTAGAAAGGCGACACCCCTCTGCATCCCGTCACGGAACCATTCCCGGTGAGCGATTGGGGGGCGGGTCGGGGCAGTGGGGCCGACGCCCTGTTCATCCCGGCAGGGAGCCACTCTCTGCACAACGAAGCAGGCCGCCACCTTTTCGTGTGTCCAGCCTGTCCTCGGCAACGAGATTTGGCGGCCGGACCTGTCCCGGGTTCGTTGCGTGCCGCTTGAGAGATGAAAGGTCCCCAATCTCTTGTTTTCTGTCCCGTCACGACTGTTTTTGTCCGCCGGTGATCTCCAACCATCTCTCGGCCTGATTGATTGCACCCGCAACCCTGCCGGCGTGGGAACTCGGAAAGCTGGAGGAGGAATGCGATGCACAATGAACCGAGCCGGGAGGGTATAGCGATGAACAGTACCCTCCCGTCACAAGGGCCTGTTCAACCCACGACGACAGGCAGTCTCCTCTTCTATCCACGAGCACTTCTTGCCGGGCTGTGGTTTCTTACCGCGAGCCTGATAGGCATTTTCGTGGTCGCCGTTCACCCCGGAGACCCGTCAAACAGCCGGCGCTTCGCGCGAATTTTCTCGTGGCTCAGTCTCCGTCTCGTGGGGTTGCGTGTGCACGTCCGCCATCGGGAATTTTTGAGCGCAGTTCGACCATGTGTATACGTGACCAATCACCAGGCTAACGAGGATCTGTTCATTCATTGCAGTTTCTTCCCCGACCGTACCGTCGTGACCGGCA
>JAJXVI010000399.1 GCA_021782195.1 bacterium
GATGCACGATCTGTGCATTGATATGCACACCAAGAAGGTCAAGAGCGTAAAGAACGCGATTTTCAACCTCAGCATTCTGCAGGGCGACTTGAGCACACTTGCCCGCGAGCGAATTCACGGTATCGCCAGCCCGCTTGTCATTCTTGCCGCGGACACGGTGTCGGTTGTTCTGCCAGCGCGCTTGCTCTTGGCCCATGTCGACGTCACCCTGCATGGAAAGCTTGAGGTCGACGGCGGTCAACGCATCCTTTTTGCCCCCGACAGGCTTACCCTGGGAAGCCTGGCCGTGCCCGCCGCAATTGTGCAGACCGCTGTCGATCGCCTCAACCCTGTCGCCGACCTTCGTACATTGCCTGTACCCGTAGAGGTGGACACGTTGACCACTGACGCTGGCGTCATGAGGGTAAGCGGTCGTCTGTTTGTCGGGACGGTCGTGAGCACACCGTCCCCGGCACCCGCGTCCGCGCCTTCCCCCGCGCGCACGTGCGCACCTTCCCCCGCGCCCACGTGCGCACCCACATCTCCACAGTAGTGCGGACTGCTGGACCCCCTGTTCGCCGTGCCCTGATGTCAGGGTGCGATCCCGACCATTTTGAGTGCGGTGCTGGAGGCAATGAACAGTACGACCCCGATGACGACGAGGAGAAGGGCTCCGCGGTCGTTACCCTTGTTCGTTGCCGGGATCATGTCGCTACAGCCGATGTAGAGAAACGAACCGGTTGCAAGCGTCAAAAAGACCTGTGCCATCCCCACGTCCAGTGAACCGATCACGGATGCCAGGGCGGCCCCCAGTACAGTAGACAGGCCGAGCAATCCGGCTGACTGCACGGCGGCTCGCCGTGACCGTCCTGCACTCAGCATGAGCGCGGACATTGAAAACCCTTCGGGGACCTTGTGGAAGATCACGGCAAGGAACATGATCAACCCCGTGTGTCTTGAGGCGAGGAACCCGGCGGCGATCGCCACGCCGTCGAACAGCGTATGAAGGAGAAGGCCTATCAGGGCAGCCGTTGCCGCAGGTGGAGAAATCAGGCATTCCTCTGGTTGATATTGACTGACGAGCGCGTGTCCATGCCCTTCTTCGTGTTCGTGAGGATCGTGGACCGTGTCGTGCATTCCATGTGCGTGGGCGTGGGTCGAGAAGAGATTCTCCACCAGGTAGATCGCGAGAAACCCGGCCAGAATGAAATAGGGGCCGTGAGGGTTCGCGGAGGTCATTGATTCTGGCACGCGATCAATGATTGCCGCGGCCAGAATGAAGCCGGCAGCCAGGGCTGTTGCATAAAGGACAGCGCGTCGCGTTGCCTTGATGCGATTGACGGTCAACAACCCTCCGATCAGGTCGGCAAAGCCGGCGAAGGCCGCGAGGGAGAGGGCCAGGACGATGTTTGAGATGGGTTTTCCTCCACAAGCAGAAGCCCCCGGGCACCTGCAGGCCCGGGGGCTTGTACAACGCCCCTGACACATCACCTGCACTCTCACAAGCGTGCGGTGCAGGCGCACGTATGTGAGATACGTTTCACTCGCTCCTCGCTTTGCCGGGTGCACGTGAGTCTGACGGATGGGCATTGAGGATGCGCACGAGTAAGGTCTTCACGTACCGGACCAACCGAAGGATTCCTGTCGTTCAGCCGCGTCGGGTCCCGTGATTTTCAGGGCCTCGCAACAGATTCAGGAATGACGCCCCACGACCTTTTTGGCGCGGCTTGTTTCTTCCTTGCCTGGGTGCAGATGGACCATGATCATCTGCCCGAGTTCTTTCTGTTTGTCCTTTGGCAGATGAATGACTTCTCGCAACGCGGAGCGCAGTTCGCGGTCCATGCTCTTTTCAGCGTGGATCGCTTCCAGGCGCTCAAGCAGGTCTTTCAAGGAGATCTTCTCGGGAGCATAGCCCGCCACGAGAAGGGTCTGGTCGACGTCGACCTCCAGCGCTCTTGCCAGTTCGAGGACTTTGTCCTTTCGGGGCACATACCCATCTCTTTCGATCAGGGTCACGTAGCTGGGGTCGATTTTGGCCAGCTCCGCAAGCTTGCGCCGAGTCAAGTGCTTTGCTTTGCGCTTGTCTTTTACATACGTAGCCCACGTCTCATTGCGCATTCTCGTCACCCCCTCTCTTTCGTCTAGGATGTGGTGGGAGATACTTCTCCCAGGTTGCAAAGTATTCCAGTTGGTAATGCAGCCACGCAGAACGGATCCTGACTGCTACCCACTCATTATAGCAGAGTGACGGACAAAATTCAAGATGTTCAGGCGACAGTGTCGAATTGCTTGTCGAGACTTGCATAAGGCTCCTGTTACGGTTCGCGCTGGAAGTCTGCAACAGGGGAAGGGTGACGTACCCACTCTCATTGTTCCCAGTTGATACGCATTCAAACCGACACTGGTTGCGTGCTGTAGCCTTCGTGGGCAAGCAGTTCAATGGCGCGCTCTTCCCCTGAACCGTCAGCAAAGTCGATGGTCACTGTCTTGTGAGTGACGTCGACCGTTACGCTGCGTATATCTTTCACCTCTTCAAGCGTTTCTTGAATGAGACCGGCACAACTGTGGCAGTGGATTTCGGGTGTACGGTACGTTCGAATCATGGGTGCCTCCCTGTCCTGATATACGAAATCTGGAAGCCTCGATCCCGGGGTGGCGTCACCGTCGGGCGTGTCTCGGTGATTTCACGGGTGGTGTTGACTGACGGGTTGCCGTCAGTCGCTCTGCTTCCTGAACGGGTACTTCGGGGTCTGACGGCGGAAGATGCATCCGTGACAACCCGCTTCGAACCCTGAGCGTAGAACTCCTGGAGACCCGTCTGTCAAACAGTGGTTTTTGTCGCGTGAAGTCCGGGTGTGCTCGATCCTGCCGTCTTGGGTGCCCGGCGCGTTCACCGCGGTAGGTATGGAGGGCTTTACGCTCCCAGGACGAGACCCGGCAGAAGCCCGCGCGGCGCCGCTTCGACGCTGTGTACAAGTTGCGTATCCTGCGTGAGGCCGAGGCCTCGCATGGCCCGATAGGAGGCTTGCTGCGGCGGGAGGTGAACGGGCCCGTTGCGAGCCGACGGCACGCACTCGCGGATTGCGTGCGACCCTGCGCTGCAATTCCGGCAGGCCCGAGACCTGGGCTCCAGGCCGGTCTGCCGGACCTGTTGTCGTACCCACCGTTGCGTACCAGAGGAGGTCGTGCGCAGGTCAGGGGTAAACCTCGAAGCGCGCCAGACTACGGATCGGGAAGTCGAGGTTATCCTTGGTCGGTAGCCCGGAAAGGGATGCGGTTATGGCGAGAGGTCGTGGTGCGTTTGTCTCTTCACAGGCGCAAGGACGCCAGGACCTTTCGCTTTCCTTCAAGTCACCCTGGTCGCCGCATCATGTTGAACTTTTCGCGTGTTCCAGGGCATGAAGGGGCGACGCCGACACTCGGCTGATATCGCTTACGGCCAACCGTGGGCGCGAGTAGCGGCGAAGAATCCGACGCGACGGCCAGTCGACGGCGTGGGGCCGGCGCGTGTTCGAATGCCCGGGC
Source organism: bacterium (assembly GCA_021782195.1). Lineage (GTDB taxonomy): Bacteria > Vulcanimicrobiota > Xenobia > RGZZ01 > RGZZ01 > JAJXVI01. The sequence continues at coordinate 3,505 of JAJXVI010000399.1, forward strand.
GCCCGAAGGGGGGGGAGAACTTTGTGTCGAAGCCCGGCCCGACAGGAGCGAACTTGAACATGGTAGACAGACCAAGGCCGTCGCAGAAGAACTTCGACAAGATGTGGAAGTATGCCGAAAAATTTGCCGAGAAGACTGGTACACACCTTCATCCGGATCGGTCCATCACGGAAGCCGTGGTGCTGGGGCTGGCCGAGCACGTCGATACTCTGGGGCGACCGCTGTGTCCCTGTAACTTCTATCCCGACAAGCAGGAAGAGGCAAAGAATCGTCGCTGGATGTGTGCCTGTGATGAGATGCAGATTTTCAAGTACTGTCACTGTCTGCTGTTTGTAACTCAGGGGGGCCTTCCGATCACGGAGTACCTA
>JAJXVI010000400.1 GCA_021782195.1 bacterium
TGGCGACAAGCCGATCATCGAGGTCATCATCGACGAGTTTCGCCACTTTGGTGTCAAGGACTTCTACGTGACGCTCAACTACAAGGCTGAAATGGTGGAAGCCTACTTCAACAGCCTGGAGAGAGACTACAACCTTACCTTTGTGCGAGAGGACCGTTTCCTCGGAACCGCCGGATCCCTTCGCCTGCTCGCGGATAAACTGACCGGACCGTTCATCCTTTCGAATTGCGATACCCTTGTCAAGGCAAACTACGGCAAGGTGCTGGCGTTTCACGAGGATCAGAACAGCTGGATCACGATTCTCTCGGCGTTGCGTCACTATGAGATCCCGTATGGCGTACTCCATTACGGGCCGGGAGGAGAGGTTTCCGACCTGATTGAGAAACCGGAGTGCACCTTCACGATCAACACGGGTTGCTACATCCTCGACGCGCGCTGCCTGGAGTTGATACCCGACGGTCATTATGACATGCCCGACCTCATTCGCACAGTCCTCGCCCGCGACAGCAAGACGCTCACCTATCCGGTGAATGAGAGCGACTACATCGACATCGGTCAGTGGGAAGAGTACCGTCGTACGCTCAAGCATTTCGACATGCTTTCGTAGTCGCGACCTGTGACGTGAACTGCACGGCGACGCTTGCGGTGTTGTTTTCGAGGACCTCGGCGCTACGCGCGCACTGGTTCGAGTCGCGCAGAGGTTCCGACTCACTGCGGTGGGGGAACCGACCTGCGTCGACTGGGATTCTGGCCAACCTCCTGGAGAGAAAGGGACTCAGTTGAAGATCATTGCGCTAATCTCAGTTCGCAACAAGTCGGAGCGATTCCCGGGCAAGATCCTCAAGGAACTTCACGGGCAGACAGTGTTCGAGCACCTTGTTGATCGCGTCAAGATGGCTTCTGCGCTCGACGGCGTTGTCATCGCGACCTCCGATGATCCCCGAGATGCGGTTTTTGGGGAGATAGCCTCACGAAAGTCGGTCGGGGTCTTCTACGGGAGTCGGCCCGACAAGTTGAAGCGCTACCTTGACGCGCTTCACCACTTCCGGGCCGACGCCGGCATCATCATCGATGGGGACGACATTCTCTGCTTTCCGGAAGTCATCGACGCCACCGCGTGCTGTCTTCGCAACGGTGATTGCGAGGTGGTTCTCTGGAGTGGCCTTCCTCTGGGGGCGGCCTCGAGCGGTTTGACCGAGGTGGCACTCCGGCGGGTCATGGAACTCAAGAGCGAGGATGACACAGAGGTTTGGGGCGGATACTTTCGTCGCCCCGGGCTGTTCAAGCTTGTCACCATGGAGCCTGAAGAACCGCTGTTTGCACACCCCGACGTGCGCATGACGCTTGACTATCAGGAGGACCTCGACTTTCTCCACGCAATCTTTGACGAACTCTACCCTCATTCGCCGCGATTTGATTCGCGCGAGTTGATGGACCTGCTTGTCAACCGCCATCCAGAATGGAACGAGATAACACGTCCGGCGCAGGACAGGTATGAAAAGAATCTGACCCGTGCCGCGCCGGTGAGATTCAAGGACGATGTGAACAGCATGAAATGGGTTGTTTTTGGTCTTGGCTCGATGGGAAAGCGCCGAATTCGCTGCCTGGCCGCGCTTGGCGAGCAGGGCATTGTAGGTTTCGACCTGCGTGCCGATCGAAGGGCCGAGGCTGAGAAGGCCTACGGCGTGAAAACCATTGATGACGTGGAAAGCATTGACTGGTCCGGCATCAAAGGCATCATTATCAGCACACCTCCGGACAAGCATCAGATGTACATGAGACTTGCGGTTGAAAAAGGGGTGCCTGCCTTCATCGAGGCCGGTGTGATTCTCGAGGGTCTTGCGGAACTGGATCGAGCCGCTCGCCTCAAGAAAGTGCTTCTGGCGCCGAGTTGCACCTTGCGCTTTCACCCGGCGGTCAAGGATATCAAACGCCTTGTTCAGGGCGGGCAGTACGGCAAGGTCACGAGCTTCGCACACTATTCAGGCCAGTACCTGCCCGACTGGCATCCGTGGGAGAACGTCAAGGATTTCTACGTCTCCAAGAAGGAGACGAGCGCCTGTCGCGAGATCGTGCCGTTCGAACTGACCTGGCTTACCGAACTTGTGGGGGTGCCGAAGGAAGTTCGTGGATTGTTTGGCCACACAACTGACGTGGGGGCAGATATCGACGATACGTATGCGGTGGCAATCAAGAGCGAGGGTTGCTACGGGACGCTGGTTGTCGACGTCGTTGCACGCTATGCGATGCGTCAACTTCTCCTGAACCTCGAGTACGGACAGGTCCAGTGGCGATGGGACCGTCCTGAAGTCAATTTTTACGACGCGCGGGAAAAGCGCTGGATTACCTTTGGTCAGCGCGAGTTCCAGGCGCGGGAAGGCTACAACCGCAACATTGCGGAGGAGATGTACATCGAGGAGATTCGCACCTACATCCAGGCCATTGACGGGCAGGCACCATGGCCCAACAGTCTGCCAGACGATATGGCAATTCTCGAACTTCTGCTGACAATCGAGGGCAGACCCCGCTCTGAGCGTAGCGATGCGCCGGCTGAAATGATTGGAGCACCGCGAGGAGTCAGACTGTAACGTCGACCTACCGGGAACGCCTGCACCGCGCCATTCCTGCCGGCGCGCACACCTACAGTCGGGGCGATGACCAGTATCCGCTGAATGCGCCGCAGATTCTGGAGAGAGGCGAGGGCGCCTACGTCTGGGACGGCGACGGGCGTCGCTTTCTCGACTACGGGATGGCGTTGCGTGCCGTTACACTCGGATACGGACATCGCGCGGTGGCCGAGGCGGCCGTTGAAGAGATCTACAAGGGCAACAACCTGACGCGCGCTTCAAAGACCGAGCTTGCGGCTGCGGAACTGCTCGTTGACCTGATTCCATCGGTTGACATGGTCAAGTTTGCCAAGAATGGCTCCAACGTTACGACTGCCGCCATCAAGCTGGCACGAGCCTTCAACGGCCGCAAGTACGTCGCGGTCTGTGCCGAACACCCGTTTTTCTCTTTTGATGACTGGTTCATCGGAAACACCGTGATGGACCGCGGGGTTCCTGACGAGTACAAGGCGCTGACCCTCAAGTTTCACTACAACGACGTCGCCTCGCTCGAGCAGTTGTTTGCCGCGTACCCTGACCAGATTGCGGCAGTCATGCTGGAGCCCGCGACGACTGTTGAACCGGTGGACCGCTTCCTTCATCGCGTCGCGGAACTCTGTAGCCGTCACGGTGCGGTCTTCATCCTCGACGGGATGATCACTGGCTTCCGCTGGCACCTTCAAGGTGCGCAGACGCTTTACGACGTTCGCCCGGACCTGTGTACCTTTGGCAAGGGCATGGCGAACGGCTTCTCGGTGGCGGCGCTTGCCGGCCGGCGCGACATCATGGAACTTGGCGGAATCGAACGCGAGGGTGAGGAGCGCGTCTTTCTCATCTCGACCACGCACGGAGCCGAAATGTGCGGACTCGGTGCGTTCTGCAAGACTGTCGAGGAGTATCGCAGCCTTGGCGTCGTCAGTCATCTGTGGAGTTACGGTCGCAGGCTGATCGACGGGATGAACGCGATTGCGCGGTCGCTCGGCATCGCAGATTGCTTTGCCCTGGAAGGCGTTCCGTGCTCCCCCGGTTACGTGACGCGTGACCGGAACGGGCAGGTCTCCCTTCCACTTCGGACCCTGTTCAGCCAGGAGATGATCCGACGTGGCGTATTGATGCCCTGGATCGCTCTCTCGTACGCGCACGGTGACCGTGAACTCGACATCACCCTGGAAGCCGCAAAGGGAGCGCTCGAGGTGTACGCCCAGGCCCTTGACGGGGGGATTGAAGGTCTGTTGGAGGGCCGAGCGGTCAAGCCCGTCTTCC
>JAJXVI010000401.1 GCA_021782195.1 bacterium
GCAGACCCGTCCTCCGCAAGCGCTTCCGAGCACGCTACGGGCGCGGACGGTAACTCCGCAAGCGCTTCCGTGCGCGCAACGGGCGCGGACGCGGGATCCGCCAGCGCTTCCGTGCGCGCAACGGGCGCGGACGCGGGGTCCGCAAGCGCTTCCGAGCGCGCAACGGGCGCGGACGCGGGATCCGCCAACGCTTCCGTGCGCGCTACAGGCGCGGACGCGGAATCCGCCAGCGTTTCCCCCGTGTTCGTCAACAGGTCGGGAACGGGGACCGCCGTGGAGGTCACGTTCTGCCACATGTCCCACAGGGCAGCCCGCGAGCAGCCCTGGCTCCACGCTTCACGCCGCTGCGGCAGGTCGTCTGGAGCCTGTCCTTCCAGCCAGCGCATGATCGGCGCAGGCTCGGACGCCGTTTCCAACGCCATCTTCAGGAACCGTCGCATCTCCTTTGGCTGACGTCGCCTCATCGCGGCGTCCGCCCCGTAAAGTGCCAGGTCGGTTGCCTCGGAGAGTCGCATCCGAACCTTCAACGCTTCACGCAGACGCTCCACCAGCCACGGTTCCGACACCGCGCCGCAGGCCGCGCACGCCGTCGCCCCGAAATCAACGACCGCTCCGCAACTGCACTGGAGGGTAGCACACTGCCATGCGCTCATCCCTGCTGGTCGGCCTGTCGAAACCGTTCCGCAACGTTACCGATCTCGACGCCAACGCTTTCGAGCATGGCGTTGAGTTCCCGCATCGCCTTCTCCCACTGTTCAAAATCCTGAAAGAAGTGCTGAGCCGTCACGCCGCTCCATTCTGATTCGAGGGAGTGCACGCTGTGCGCCAGGCGCCCCAGGATCTGCTCCGACTCCGTGCTCGCGCGCCGGAACTGGCTCCCAACCTCGGCCAGATGGTCCGGTGAAACGTGGATGCCACTCGACATGGAAACAACCTCCCACCCGTTTCTACCTCGATGTTTTTCTGTCGCCCCCTGAGCAACCCCTCCTTGCATCGATCAACAGCCCCAGGCGCCGAACGGTCCCCGTCGTGGAACAGCAGGATCGTGTCTTGTCAGGGCGAATCGCGTTCGAAGGCACCGGGGCGACCTGACCGCCACGTCTCCGGGGGCGCGTCGATGCCGGCGACAGACCGAGCGCCGTCCCCAGGAACTCGACTTCTACAATCGGAAAGACTGCTCGATGGCATACGATCTCCTGGCGACAAGCGCAACACCCGCGTTGGTCATCTACCTGCTCGACGTCAGCGCCTCCATGAGTCAGACCATGGGGACCGGCAACCGCCTTGACATCGTGCTGGGCGCGCTCGACGCGGCGATTCAACAGATGGTTTTTCGCTCAACGCGCGGAGCGCGGGTCTCTTCGCGTTATCGCGTCGCAATGTTCGCGTACAGCGACCACGTGTACGACCTGCTTGACGGCATCCGGTCGGTGGACACGGTGGCCCAGATGGGGCTCCCGCCCCTGGAGCCCCTGCGCACCACACGCACCGCGGCTGCATTCGAAGTGGCAGAGAAATTGTTGCGGGCGGAGTTGCCAAACCTGCGCAACTGTCCGGCTCCTCTCGTCTGTCACATGACCGACGGCGAATACAACGGGGACGACCCGGAACCCGTGGTGCGCCGCATCATGTCGATGGCCGTCGATGACGGTGGCGTTCTCGTGGAGAATATCTTCATCGCGCCAAACGTACTGACACAGGCGGTCCAGGATCCGCACACCTGGGGAGGCGTTCTCCCTTCGACTGCTCTGGCCAGCGACTATGCGCGAAAACTGCGCGCCATGTCCAGTCCCGTGCCCCAGACCTACCTCGAGACGATGCTCGACAACAACTACAACCTCGCACAGGGCGCAGTCATGCTGTTCCCCGGCTCAAGTCCGGACCTGGTGGCGATGGGGTTCCAGATGTCGGCTGCAACGCCGATCCGATGAGCACGCGGGGGAACACCGCACACGCTGTGGATTCCCAAACCAGGAACAGAAGGCGGGGGCCCGATGTCTATGCACAAGCGCGTGGCAGTGTCGCAGAAGGGCGAGACCGAAGCGGTCATCGTCGGGGGAGACGTGCTTTCGCATCGCTACCTGTACGCGCGATCGTACGATGCCCAGGCCCACAACGACACCGGACAGGACTACATCGCAATCCAGGGGACGCATGACCGACTGGCCTTTGCGGTGTGCGACGGGGTTGGTCAGTCCTTTTTTGGTGACGTTGCCTCGCGGGTACTGGGTGAGGCACTGGTCGACTGGTTGTGGAACGCGCCCGCGGGCGACCCGCCTGTCCTGGAGCAACGACTCGGCGACGCTCTTCGGGCGCTCACGAGCAAAGCCACCCCCGAAGTGAACGCGCTGACGCTTCCAACTGGTCTGTCCCCCCGCGTGCGCGACGTGCTGGAGAAGAAACGGGACAGCGGCAGCGAGTCGATTTTTGTCGGGGGCCTCGTCGACCTGCGCGATCGCACGCTCCTGTTGACGTGGATGGGCGACTGCAGGCTGCGTCTTTTCTCTCGTGAAGCCGAAGTCAATGCCCTCGACACGGGTCGTTTCGAAGTGCGCCAGCGCTGGTCGTCGCGCGTCGGCCCGGTCCATGGCGAACCCAACGTGGTGAAGATGCCCATCGGGTCGGTGACGTCGGTGATCGCTTACTCTGACGGGCTGGCGCGTCTCGACGTGTGCGCCTCACCACCGTCGGTAAGCCAGCTCACGCAAGAAGTGCAGATGGCCTACGAATCAAGCACGAGCGACGACGTGTCGTTCGTTGAAATCTGGCTGGACGGATCACCACCCTGGGAGGCCGCCCCTGGAAGCGCGATGGCGCACCCCGACGCTCCCGTCCCACCTGCGGCCGATGAACGCCTCGCCGCCCCGCCGAACGATCGAGCCGCGGCCGTCGCGTCCGACACGAGGACATCTCTGGCGCCTCCCGTGGCGCCTCCCCACGTCCCGCATGTACCCAGCGGATCTGGGAGCGGACCTGCCCGAAAAGTCGCCAGATCTCCTGCCACGCATCCGCGCGACGACCGTCGGGACAACGCTCAAAGCAAAGCGCGGCGCATTCCCCTGCCATTGATCGTCATCGGGACGGGTGCGCTCCTCCTGCTGCTCCTGGCGTGGCTCCTGCGATGACCGACATCGCTTACGGGAACGTCCCCGCCCCGAGCAAGCGACGGACGCGACGAGCGGCACGCAAGGCCGTCCTGCCCACGTTTCTCACCACGTCATAGCGAAACAGGATTCGGCTCGGAAGGTTTGCGCGATTGAGTTCCACGAAGCCACACGCCGCGTCGTCGCTGCCACAAAAACCAAGGGGCGTGAGCAGTGTACGTTCGGTCGGAACGTCAAGATGCATCGACGCCACCACAACGCGAAAGGACAGCCCCTCATATCCGACGGCGTCCTGGAGGGCACGCATCAAGCGAACCTCCTTCGCGCACGGAGGGTCGGATACCACGCCGACCACCAGCAGGGCGTAACGAGGCGGCGGCGCGCTGGCAAGACCGAACGGCAGAAACAGGACGAGAAGCCAGAGCACGATGGAGGCGCGTCGAACACGCAACGCAGGCGAGCCGGTATCGACCGAGGCGCGCTCACCGGTCTCGACAGCGCCACAGGCTCCCCCCCGGTTCGACCGCATCAGTGCGGGGTCAGCATGGGACCCCCTCCGTTGTAGGGCGTCAGCACCGCCTGAGGGCGAGGGTGATACGGCACGTAGGCCCGCTGCTGCACCGGCGGCGGATCATACCCGGGTTGAGGCGGAGGGACCCGCGCCAGATCGATGGGGCCGATCGTGCGATGTTGACCGGGAAGCAACTGAATGTGCTTCGCACCAGGCGGCTCGTACCCTTCTTTCGAAACCTGTACAACGTACG
>JAJXVI010000402.1 GCA_021782195.1 bacterium
AGACAGGGAGGGATGGCTGTACGGGGCTGAATCGGGCGGGTTCTCGTACGACGGCGTCAACGGCTACTGTGCTCCTCTCCACGGGTGCGGGAATCCACCGACCTGTGAGCCCTTCTCTGCGTCATCGGGCACGTTTCTTCAGGATCTCGATCACACGGTCGAGCACGGGGTCGTCGCCTGGCTTTTTGGGTGCGCCCAGCCCGCCATCGAGCTTGAAGGTTACCGCTTCCCGTTGTTGTTGCACGAAACGAATCTGGGCAGGCGTCAACAGGCTCTTCATCATATTCTCACTCTTCGTCATGAGCTGAGTGGCCGCGAGTACCTGCTGAAGTATCGGGCGGATGATGGCGGCCTGGGCGTGCGTGAGGTGCAGGCCGGCTTTCTCCATGGCCAGCAATCCGCTGAGCAGGTCGGACAGGTTCCACTGGTTTTTTCCGGGTGCCGGCGGCGGCGCAGTACCTGACGGATGAACGTCAGGAGAAGCCGGTGGGGGGACTGCGCCAGGAGAAGCCGGTGCGGGGAGTGGCGATGCGCCCTGACCTGCCCTGGCTCGAGAGCCCGCACCGGCGGGTGCAGTTGAAGCCCCGGGAGAAGCACTTTGTGCTGCGACCCGTAATGGAGAAAAGAGGACGCTCATCAGTACCAGCGCGACGATTGCGCAGCACGCCGAGATATGCAGATGGGTTCGGTATCGGCGGAAGATCACGGTTTCAACCTTTCAAGCATGGTCCGGGAGAGGACGGGAAGTTCTTGCGGCCCGATGGGACGGCGCCCGCGCGCGCGTCGCCTGCTTCGGTACTTGTTCAGAAAATCTCTCTGTCCAGGGTCAAGAGCACCCAGGATGATCTTTACGGCGTCGTGTACCTCATTGCCTTTCAGGCGCTCGTGTTGAAGTATCGCCGCGAGAAGGCGTGATGCCTGAGCCGGACCGATCCGGTGAAAATGATCGAGCACGAGGACGTTGAGGAGGAACTCGTGGTACGTATCGTGGGCCGCGGGGTTGTCGGGAATTCCAGGGATCGGTGCGTGAGCGCGCCCGGGAACTGGAGCCTGCGCGCGCCCGGGAACTGGAGCCTGCGCGCGCCCGGGAACTGGAGCCAGCGGAACCCCGCGACGAGGCGGGGGCGGGGGCGGGATCGAGCCACCCGGTCGGGTATCGACGTTCGGATGGCCTTCGCCCTGGTCCTCGTGAGGCGGACCGTTCTGCCCGAACGGGTTGTTACCGGGTCCCTGTCTGCCGGGGGGAGCTGTCAGTTTTCCCTGCAACTGGAGTTCACGCCCCTCGTTTACCATCACGACCGGGTTGCGGGCCAGTATCCATCCTGCCTGCAGCGCCACGGCGAGCGTCAGGAAGGCGAGAATCGGTCGTGTGCTGGCCCGATACCTTCGGGGCGTGTATTCTGGCCTGGTCTCAATACCGGGCGGGCTAGATTCCGGAATTTCTTTTGTCCTCACGGGTGCAGATTCTCGCGGCGGTCCTCTTCGCCCTGCGGTGCGCTCCTGTCGCTTGCGGCGCAGGAAATCGCCGGGGGCATTCCGAACCGTACGCTTCTTGCAGTGATGACGCGCCCGCTTGCACGGGCACGGACAGCACACAACCTTCCACGGGCAGGTGTGTCGCGACAGCCTCCTGCTTTCAGTTGCAGTACAATCCTCCCGTGATATGTGTAAGGGCTCTGGCCATGCCGACTGACATCCGTACTCGATCTCGTGAGCTGTTTGAGCGCGCCCAGGCGTGCATTCCCGGCGGAGTCAACTCTCCGGTGCGCGCATTTCGTTCGGTGGGCGGAGACCCGATTTTCATCCGCGAGGCGTCGGGCGCATTGCTTCGCGACGTTGACGGCAACGAGTATATCGACTTTATCGGTTCGTGGGGTCCGATGATTCTTGGGCACGCCCATCCACGCGTGGTCGAAGCCATCGCGCGCGCGGCTGCACACGGAACCAGCTTTGGTGCGCCTTGCGAGCTTGAGGTTGAACTTGCCGAGCGGGTTCGCAGCGCGTTTCCTTCGATGGAGATGGTGCGCATGGTGAACTCGGGGACCGAGGCCGGAATGAGTGCTTTGCGGGCCGCACGGGGCTTTACCGGTCGGTCGCGGGTCATCAAGTTTGTTGGCTGCTATCACGGTCACGCCGACTCGTTTCTTGTGAAGGCCGGGTCGGGCGCGTTGACTTTCGGAACGCCCGATAGCGCAGGCGTCCCCGCCGAGGTTGCGGCGCACACGATTACCCTGCCCTTCAACGACACACGGGCCGTTCAGGAGGCTGTGGAGCGCCACGGCAAGGAAGTGGCTGCCCTGGTGGTCGAACCGTATCCTGCAAACATGGGCGTGGTTCCGCCAGCGCCAGGGTTTCTGGAGTTTTTGCGGGAGATCACGACTGCTCACAGTATCGTGTTGATTTTTGATGAGGTCATCAGCGGCTTTCGTGTCGCGTACGGCGGTGCCCAGGAACGTACGGGTGTTCGCGCGGATCTGACGATGCTGGGCAAGATCATCGGCGGTGGTCTTCCGGTCGGGGCCTACGGTGGGCGTCGCGACATCATGTCGTGTGTGTCGCCACTCGGACCGGTGTATCAGGCCGGGACCCTTTCCGGCAACCCTCTTGCCATGGCAGCCGGACTCGCGACCTTGCGTCTGCTGGCCGAGGATCGCGACATCTACAATCGTCTGGAGCGTTCGGCCGCGCGTCTCGAAAAGGGGCTGCGCGAGGTTGGCGAGGATGCGGGCGTACCGATGATCTGTAACCGCGTGGGATCGATGATGACGGGGTTCTTCCATCAGGGTCCGAAGGTTGACAGCTATGAGACGGCCTGTGAAGCCGACACTGCCTTCTATGGTCACTTTTTTCGCAACATGTTGAAGAATGGCGTGATGCTGGCGCCCTCACAGTTTGAGGCGGCTTTCGTGAGCGCAGCCCACACCGACGAGCACGTTGACCGCGCGATATCCGCCGCCCGATCTGCCATGCAGACGATGCGGGCGTGAGCACACGAGCAGAAGAAGGATGGATACGAAATTGATTGCCGCTGAAAGCAGCACCCGGCCGACGAGCGGGGAGGTGATTGCACCACTGCGCTCTGTGCAGGCCGAGCTCGGCCTGGTCGAGCAGGAACTCGTTGAGAGTATACCTGACAGTCTCGGGCTGGTAAGCAAGGCGTCGCGTGCCATCCTCCAGGCTGGCGGCAAGCGTCTGCGTCCTGCTCTCGTGCTGTTGACCTCGCGTGCATTCGGAGGAATGTCGACCCGCGCGATCTCGGTGGCTACGTCGCTGGAAATGGTTCACGGAGCATCTTTGCTTCACGATGACGTGGTCGACAATGCCCGCACCCGGCGCGGACGCGTGACTATTGGCGAGTGGTGGAGCAACAAAGTGTCGGTCATGCTCGGGGACTACCTTTACACGAGGTCACTGCTCGAGATGTGTGCCGACGACAACCGGTTGTTGGTGAGTCTCGTCGCAGAGGCGACCGGACGCATGGTGCTCGGGCAGATCCGCGAGATTGAGGAGCAGAATAACTTCGACGTGACGGTCGACGACTATCTGTTCATCATTCGTGAGAAGACCGCCGTGCTCATGTCGGTGGCCTGTCGCATGGGTGCCATCGTCGCCGGGGCCAGCCGAGAGTCGATCGACGCGATGGCGGAATACGGAATGTTGCTCGGCATGGCATTCCAGATCGTAGACGACGTGCTTGACTTCTGGGGCGATGAGGAACATCTCGGCAAGCCCGTGGGAAGCGATCTCAGCGAGCGGAAGTTCACGCTCCCCTTCATTCATGCGCTTTCCCAGATGTCCGACGAGCAGCGTGAGACTGTGCGCACCCTGCTTGGTGACCCGCGTCCTCGCCTCGGACGCCGCGCT
>JAJXVI010000403.1 GCA_021782195.1 bacterium
GCCATGGAGAGACTGGAGCGTTGTGCCCACGATGCCCCTGTCGTCCTTGCCGCTGTACGCGTGCAGATGCAGGAAGGGCGCCTGCGCCAGGTTCGTGCGGTGGTTGGAGGACTGAGTGCCCGTCCCCAGCGCGTGCACCTTGTTGAGAATGCCCTCGAAGGCAGCGGTGGCAGTCACGACGATCTCGATCGCGCGGCCGCCCTCGTCAGCAATGCAATCCACGCTGTCGACGACGTGCGCGGAAGCGCGCAATACCGCCAGGAAATGGCCGCCGTGCTGCTACGGCGCTGCCTGGCAAAGGCAATTCGACAGGGAGAATGATTCATGTCCATTCCAGTACGGTTGAACGGTAAAGACGTCACGCTCGATGCCGCGCCAGGCGACACCTTGTTGGAAGCGCTTCGACGCCACGGCAGTTGGAGTTCGAAGCACGGATGCGAAAGTGGAGAGTGTGGTGCCTGCGCGGTGATGGTTGATGGCGTGACGCGCGCGAGTTGCGTGATGCTTGCCGAGCAGGCCCGCGGCCGCTCGCTCACAACGGCGGAAGCGCTCGGCACGCCGGAGCACCTCTCCCGCCTTCAACGGGCGTTCGTGGAACGCGGCGCCATCCAGTGCGGATTCTGCACGCCCGCCATGCTGCTGGTCGCGACGGAACTCCTTGAACGTTGCCCCAACCCCACCCTCGCCGAGGTCAAGGACGCGCTCTCGGGAACCCTCTGTCGCTGCACTGGCTATGCTCGCCCGGTTGAAGCGGTACTCGCCGCTGCCCGGCCATCTCCGGCAGAATCCTGAATCGAGGAATACGTAATGAGCCAAGAAGACGTTCTCGGGGTTGTCGGACACAGTTGCCGTAAGATTGACGGTGACAAGCTGGCCCTGGGAAGGGCAACGTTTGTCGACGATATCCACATGCCGGGTCTGCTGACCGTAAAGGTGCTGTGGAGCCCTCACGCACACGCACGAATCGTCCGGATCGATACGAGTCGTGCGGAAGCACTGCTTGGCGTCCACGCTGTCCTCACGCATCGGAACGTCCCCCGTATCGCCTACACTTCGGCGGGTCAGGGCCATCCCGAGCCATCGCCCTATGATCAGTACATGTTTCCGGATCGCGTGCGATATGCTGGCGACCGCGTGGCAGCCGTAGCCGCCGAGTCCGCTGAGATTGCAGATCAAGCGCTCGCGCTCATTGACGTGGAGTACGAAGAACTCCCAGCCATTCTGGATCCCGCGCACGCCATGCTCGAAGGCGCGCCATTGATCCACGACGAGCCGGAGTCCTCGGGGATCTACGACGCGAAGCGGAATCTCGCGGCCTACGTGCACGCCCAGGTGGGTGACGTCGAGCAGGGCCTGCGTGACGCCGACGTCGTGATCGATCGCGAGTATCGTGTCCCGTATGTGCAGCAGACCCCAATCGAGCCGCACGTGTCGATGGCGTGGCTCGACGAGGACAACCGTATCTTCATTCGCACCAGTACCCAGGTCCCGTTTCACGTTCGCCGTATCGTGGCCCGACTGCTGGAAGTCCCCGTCAAGCGCATCCGGGTGATCAAGCCTCGCATCGGTGGCGGTTTCGGCGCCAAGCAGGAGGTCATGCTTGAGGACCTCGTAGCCTGCTTTGCGCTGAGAACTGGCCGTCCGTGCAAGTGGGAGTATACCCGCGCCGAGGAGTTCGTGAGTTCGCGCACCCGTCACCCCCAGGTGTTGCGGTTGCGTGTCGGGGCGCGACGAGATGGCTCCCTCACGGCAATGGACCTGCACACGCTCGCCAACACCGGCGCCTACGGTTCCCACGCCCTGACGGTTCAGACCTGTACGGGCCAGAAGCCGCTCTCGTTGTATCGCTGCCAGAATCTGCGTTTTGAAGCCCACGTCGTCTACACGAACCTGCCAAACGCCGGGGCGTACCGCGGTTACGGGGTGCCGCAGGGCTACTTTGCGGTCGAAAGCGCCATGGATGAACTCGCGTACGCACTTGACATCGACCCGCTCGAGCTACGTAAGCGAAATGCGGTTCGCACCGGCGATTATCTTGAACTTGCGTGTATTCTTGGCGAAGGAAAGGAAGGGCATCCGCAGACCGTCGATTCGTGCGGACTTGCGGAGTGCATCGAGAAAGGCGCTGCGGCCATCGGTTGGGACCGTCGGGCGGACGGGGGACGTCGCCCGCGCACGGGATCGCGCCCCCACCTGCGTCGAGGAGTCGGCGTGGCGTGCCTCATGCACGGGACGGCAATTCCCGGCGTGGACATGGGCGCTGCTTCCATCAAGATGAACGAGGACGGCTCCTTCAACTGTCAGGTCGGCGCGACCGATCTTGGCACGGGCGCCGATACGGTCATCGCGCAGATCGTCGCAGAGACTCTGTGCGTCGCGGTCAGTGACGTGATCATGTACAGCGCTGACACCGACCTTACCCCGTTTGACGTTGGCGCTTACGCTTCCAGCACGACCTATATTTCCGGACGCGCGGCCATGAAGGCTGCACTTGACGTTCGCCGGCAGATTCTTGAGGTGGCTTCTCGTTTGCTTGACAACGAGCCCGTCGAGGGACTGGCGTTGCGTGACCGTCAGGTATTCCGTGTTCGCGATGGCAGATCTGTGACCTACGCACAGGTCTGTCTGAATGCACTGTATGCGGTTGACCAGTTCCAGATCCAGGGCGTGGCCTCGCACGTCTCACTGGATTGCCCGCCTCCTTTTGCCGCACAGTTCGCCGAAGTCGAAGTCGATATCGAGACCGGTCGCGTCCGCTTGCTGCGCTTCGCATCTGCAGTGGACTGCGGGCAGGCCATCAACCCGCTGATGTGCAAGGGACAGATCGAGGGCGGTTCGATGCAGGCCATGGGCTATGCGCTGACCGAGGAGATGCTCTTCGACGAGCAAGGACGGTTGAGGAATCCCTCGTTCCGTGACTACAAGATTTTTTCTGCCGCGGATATGCCCGAGATGGACACCTTCCTTGTTCAGACCCAGGAGCCCACAGGCCCGTACGGGGCCAAGTCAGTCGCGGAGATCCCGATCGACGGGCCTGCGCCCGCCATTGCGAATGCCGTGTATGACGCCATCGGGGTGCGCTTGCGCGAGATCCCGTTGACGCCTGAACGGGTCTGGCGCGCCATTCGTGAACAGGCCGCGCCTTCTCGTGAGGAGGAACGCATGCGCGTGCACGGGTAGGCCGACCGCGCCGAAAGCCTCCCGGCAAACGCGGGCACAGCAGTAAACCAATTGCCATGTGTTGTCGATGGAGATGAGTGAGTGATGGTGTCAGGCCCTGGTGTATCTCACCGGACCGCACGGGAGGTTGAACAGTGGCGTCCGTACCTTCAGGCCGCAACAAATCGAGAGGCAGGGGACCTGCTTCTCCGCCGTCGGCCTGTACGACACACGACCTTGATGAAACGTACTGTGCCTCGTTCGATCTGATTCCGGAGGCTGTGTGCGTCCTCGACCTTGAGACGGGTACATTGCTGTACGCGAACAACGATGCCCGTCGTTTCTTGCACCGGTCTCTCGCGGAGTTGAAGACGATCGATCTGACGCGGCTGAGCGCTGAGGACGCGATTTTCACGCGTGAAGTTGCGCTGCATTATCAGTCCCTGCTGCTGAAGGGTGGGCGGATCCCGCCCCTGGAATGGCGCCTGCTCGGCGGACGTGGCCAGACCATCTGGGCAGATCTTCGTTTCCAGTTTGTCAGGTCGCCAACCAGAAAATATCTCGTTGTCGTTGCGCGGGATATCAGTGATCGCCACGCCGAAAATTTGAATCGTCTGTACGCCGTCCTGAGCCACGTCGCGCGAGTCGCGCAGCAGGCGGAGGGGCGCAGTGTGCTTTTCGAGAGCGTTTGCGCGGCCCGCAC
>JAJXVI010000404.1 GCA_021782195.1 bacterium
GGTGACGAACTGAAACCGGCCGTGAGCGCTCCCGAGTTCGTCCACCTCCACGTCCACACTGAGTATTCCCTGCTAGACGGTTTCTGTCGCATGGGTCCGATGCTGGCAACCGTCAAGGAACACGGGGCGCAAGCCGTTGCCATGACCGACCACGGCTACATGTACGGCGCGGTTGAGTTCTTCAAGGCCGCCACGAAAGCTGGAATCAAGCCCATCTTCGGCGTGGAAGGCTATCTCTCACCAGGTCGTCGCGATCAGAAGGGCGGTCGTCAGGAAACCGCCTACTATCACGTTCTGCTCTTTGCCCGCGACATGGCGGGCTACGTCAATCTGATGAAGATCGTGAGCACGGCCAGCCTGGAGGGGTTCTACTACCGCCCGCGCGCCGACCGCGAGACGCTCAGCAAGCATTCGGCGGGTCTCATTGCGACCAGTGGCTGCCTCCGCGGTGAAATCCCGAGCGCGCTTTCGAAGGGCGACTACGACGCGGCACGACGTATCGCTGGCGAGTATATCGACATCTTTGGGCGCGAAAATTTCTTCATCGAGCTCATGGACCACGGTCTGGTCGAGCAGAAGACGGTCAACACCGAACTTTTGCGTCTGGCGAAAGAGATGGATCTGCCCCTTCTGGCGACCAACGACGTGCACTACCTTGCACCGGGAGACGCAAACGCGCACGACGTGCTGCTTTGCATCCAGACGGGCAAGACCCTCGAAGACCCCAACCGCTTCAAGTTCAACTCCGACCAGTTCTATCTGAAGAGTCCCGCCGAGATGGCGGACCTCTGGAGAGACCATCCCGACGCGCTCCGCAACACGCTGCGGGTGGCCGAGATGTGCAACGTCGAACTCGACCTCAAGACCTACTATCTCCCAGCCTTTCCCATCGACCAAGTGAAGTATCCCGGACTTGACGAGGCAGGCCTGCTTGAACGACTCTGTCACGAGAACCTTCCCCGCTGCTATGGGGCAACTCCCCCCCAGGAGGTACTCGACCGCCTCGAGTATGAGCTTCGCGTCATCAAGGACATGGGCTTCCCCGCGTACTTTCTCATCATCTGGGATTTCATCAATCACGCACGTCAACACGGCATTCCCGTGGGACCGGGGCGCGGTTCCGCCGCCGGCTCGATGGTGGCATACCTGACGGGCATCACCCAGCTTGACCCGCTTCGGCACGGCCTCATCTTCGAACGCTTCCTGAACCCTTCACGCAAGGAGATGCCCGACGTCGACACCGACTTCTGTGTCGACCGACGAGGCGAGGTAATCGAGTACGTGCGACGCAAGTACGGCGATGACCGGGTCTGCCAGATTGTCACCTTCGGCCGTCTGAAGGCTCGTGCCTCGATTCGCGATGTGGGCCGTGTCCTCAACATGCCGCTCTGGTTTGTGGACAAGGTTGCAAAGACAGTGCCGGCCGGACCCAAGGTGACGCTCAAGTCGGCGCTCGAGGAGGCGCCCGACTTCAAGCGCCTGTATGACGAGAACCCCGACGCGCGCCGCATCATCGACCTGGCGCGCAGCCTGGAGGGAGTGCCACGCAACTGCTCCATTCACGCGGCAGGCGTCATCATTTCCAAGGACACCCTGACCAATCACGTCCCACTCCAGAAGATGAACGAGAAAGATATCGTTGCGCAGTTCGAGATGGGGCCGGTCGGCGAGATCGGCCTCGTCAAGATGGACTTTCTTGGTCTGCGCAACCTGACCGTCATCGATTACTGCCTGTCGATCATCGAGAAGCGTCACGGGAAGCGTATCAACATGCGCGAACTCCCCGAGGACGACCAGAAGGTTTTTGAACTGCTGCAGGCTGCTGACACCACTGGCGTCTTCCAGTTCGAATCTTCGGGCATGCGGCGCTATCTGCGCCAGCTCAAGCCTGACCGTTTTGCCGACATCGTGGCCATGGTCGCGCTCTACCGTCCAGGCCCGATCCAGGGCGGCATGGTCGAGAAGTACATCGACCGCCGCCACGGCCGCGAGGCAGTCGACTATCCCCATCCGTGTCTTGAGCCCATCCTCAACGAGACCTATGGCATCATCCTCTATCAAGAGCAGGTGATGCAGATCGCCAACGTGATGGGCGGCTACACGATGGGTCTCGCCGACGAACTCCGCAAGGCGATGGGCAAGAAGAAGGCCGATCTGATGGAAAAGCACCGTCAGATTTTCCACGACGGGGGCGTGAAGAACGGGATCGGCGGTGATCTCGCCGACTACGTCTTCAATCTGATGGTGACGTTTGCCGGCTACGGCTTCAACAAGAGTCACTCGGCCGCATACGCCTACGTCACCTATCATACCGCCTGGCTCAAGGCCCACTATCCGTGGGAATACATGTGTGCCCTCATGACCTCGGTCATGGACAAGATCGACAAGGTCTCGTTCTTCGTGGCCGAGTGTCGCAGCCACAACGTTCCGGTGCTGGCACCCGACGTGAACTCTTCGGAAGCGCGCTTTACAGTGGTGGACGAAGGCGTGCGTTTCGGGATGGGAGCCATCCGGAACGTCGGACTGGGGGCCATCGAGGCGATTGTTCGCGCTCGGAGCGAGGGCGGCGCGTTTGAAGGGCTCTACGATTTCTGCCGTCGCGTAGACCTCGGACAGGTGAACAAGCGCGTGGTTGAGTCGCTCATCAAGAGTGGCGCCATGGACACGTTTGCACTGACTCGATCGACTCTACTCGCGAGCCTGGATTCCTGCCTTGAAGCTGCCGCGCGAGCGCAGAAGGAGGCCCAGACCGGCCAGCAAAGTCTCTTCGCAGGCCTGGACGAGTCTCCCGAGGACGTGGCGGGTGTCTCGATCGTGGACCAGCCCGAGTTCGACCGCCCCGTGCTGCTGTCAATGGAGAAGGAGATGCTCGGTCTCTATCTTTCCGACTCTCCGCTCGCTGATTTTGCCGATCTCCTCGGATGCGGCGCGTTTACACCGATCACATCGTTCGAGGAGGTCGGTTCTGGGAATCAGGTCCTGGTGGCGGGCATCATCATCGGACTGCGCACCCTGGTCACCAAGTCGAAGGCGACAATGGCGTTCGTCCAGCTTGAGGACACGGTCGGAACTGTAGAAGTAACCGTCTTTCCACGTGTCTATGAGCGCTGTCGCGCGTCCATTGTAGAAGACGCGATTGTGGCCATCAAGGGGAAGCTCGAAGCGCGACAGGGGGGGGGACGTGATGAGGATGAGGAAGGCGACCTGCCATCGGAGGAACTGCAGTTGCTGGCTGATGAGGTTGTGACGCTGGATTCCCTGGACGCCCAGTCGGCTTTGCGCCTGCGAGATCGGGCCCCGGAGCCGAGTCCGTGGCAGCAGAAGTGGGGAAACCGCAAGCCGTCAGGGAGCGAGGCGCCGAAGTCGACCTACAAGCCACCGCCCGGAAGCTCTGCGACGGAGGATTGGGCAAGTCGCGCCGACGACCGCATCGATGGCGTTGACGTTACCGTGTCCGCGGATGTTTCTGTCGATGGCGTGGGGCCTGCCCCCTCAACGGTGCTTCGCGCGCCGCTTGCTGGGACTGCACCCGCGCCGCTTGATGCGACTGCACCCGCGCCGTCCGCTGCGACAGCGAAAGCGCCGCCTGCGGGGACGGCGAAAGCGCCGTCCGCTGCGACTGCGAAAGCGCCGTCCGCGGGGACTGCAAAAGCGCCGTCCGCTGCGACTGCGAAAGCGCCGTCCGCTGCGACTGCGAAAGCGCCGTCCGGGTCTGTTTCACCTTCCCCTGCGCTCGCGGTTGATGCGCCCGTACACATTCGGATACGTCACGACCAGCGTGACCGCATGCCTCGCCTGCGTACCTTGATCGAGCGCCATCCCGGCCTGTGCTCCATCTACCTTCACCTTGAGAGC
>JAJXVI010000405.1 GCA_021782195.1 bacterium
CCCGCCGGCTCGCCGGTGAGCGACATGATCCCGCCGAGGCCCTGGATCATGAAGTCGTAGC
Source organism: bacterium (assembly GCA_021782195.1). Classification (GTDB taxonomy): domain Bacteria; phylum Vulcanimicrobiota; class Xenobia; order RGZZ01; family RGZZ01; genus JAJXVI01. Next base: position 62 of record JAJXVI010000405.1, read on the forward strand.
CGGGGCGCGGCGCGTAGGGGCCGGTCTGGCCGAAGCCCGTGACCGAGCAGGTGATGAGGCGCGGGTTCAGCGCCCGCAGGCTCTCGTGGTCGAGCCCGTATTTCGCCAGGCCCCCGACCTTGAAGTTCTCGACCACGATGTCGGCCTGCAGGGCCATTTGTTTGATCAGCGCCTGGCCCGCGGGCGTGGCCATGTCGATGGTCATTCGCGTGGGTGCACGCAGCGTGAACGTGGTCTCGAGCATCGGCTCGAAGTCCTGTGTGAATGAAGATTCCCAGCACTTGTTGCCAAGCAGGGGAATTTTGTAGTGATGCAGGATCCGATATTCGAGAACCGTCCCAGGCGCCGCGTCCTTGTACTCGATTGTGACCTGACGCAGATTCTGGTAAAGTGCCTCGGTGCCCACGGTCCGGCGCACGCTGTCTGTGATGGCTTCCGGTGGAAGGTCGATACAATGGCCGTCTGCGGTCCAGAGGCGAGCCATCTCGACACGAACCGTTTCCAACCGGCTGTCGTAGACGCGGGTGGCCGCACCGAACCGTTCGACGCCGTTGTTGTTGAGAAGCTTGATCGCATCATACTCGACGAGGTCGTGCGAACCGTCGGCGTGGAAGACGGCACTGAGCGCATCCTTGAGGATGATGGCCGAAGCATGCGGATACTGTTTCTGGCCCGGCGCACCGGTCCAAGGACACTTTACGGGTGGCGACGTGGGGGCTGCCTGTACCCAGGCGCCCAGACACATCCATGTCACTGCGACCAGAATCAGGCCGTGGAGCGTGCGCTTTCTCATACGATTCCCTTCACCAGGCTGGGTTCACTCAAATTGCGGGGGACAGTTCAGCGGCCCGTGCCGCGGCTTCGAGGCCACGCAGGAGGTCGGTGCGCAGGTCCTCGTACGTTTCAATGCCAATCGACAGGCGTATCAGGCCGTCGGTGATCCCCAGTTCCGCGCGGCGGTCTGCAGGAATGCTGGCGTGGGTCATGATGGCGGGGTGATCGGCGAGCGACTCTACGCCACCCAGGCTTTCCGCCAGCGTGAAGAGCTTGAACGATTCCATGCACGCACGCGCGGCTTCCAGGCCGCCCTTCAGCACAAGGGAGACCATGCCGCCCGGCGTCCGCATCTGGCGTTGTGCCAGCGCGTACTGTGGATGGTCCGACAGGCCCGGGTAGTATACCTTTTCGACTGCCGGGTGCGCCGTGCACAGCCGTGCCAGGGCCGTGGCGTTCTCTGCGTGACGGGCCATGCGAACCGACAGGGTCTTGAGCCCGCGCATGACGAGCCAGGCGTCGAACGGTCCGCATACCGCGCCAACAGCGTTTTGATGGAACTTCTGGTTCTCGTAGATTTCGCGTGAGCGGGTGGCCATTACTCCGAGGACCACATCGCTGTGTCCTCCCAGGTACTTGGTCGCACTGTGCACCACGACGTCAATGCCCAGGCTGAGGGGGCGCTGGTTCCAGGGCGTCAGGAACGTGTTGTCGACCACTGAAATCAGGTTGTGGCGGTGCGCAAACGCGGCGGCTGCTTCCAGGTCGGTGAGCTTGAGGAGCGGGTTTGTCGGAGTCTCGATCCACAGCATTTTTGTCTGGGGACGCACGTACTGTTCGAGGCTTTCGATGTTGGAGGTGTCAACAAAGTCGAACGACAGGCCGAACTTCTGCATGACGGCCGTAAACAGACGATAAGTTCCACCGTACACGTCGTCACCGACGATGACGTGGTCTCCGGCCGACAGCAGATTCATGAGGTTGCTGGCGGTGGCAAGCCCGGAGGCAAATGCCAGACCGTACGTGCCATCTTCCAGGGAGGCGATGCACGCTTCGAGCGCGCTTCGGGTGGGGTTGATTGTGCGCGCATACTCGTACACGCCCTGATAGGGGCGCCCGAGCCCTTCCTGTGCGTAGGTCGAGGTCTGAAAGATCGGCACGGTGACCGCACCCGTTACGGGTTCGGGGGACTGTCCGGCGTGAATGGCACGAGTCTCGAAACCGAGCTCGTTGTCAGGGCTATGGTGTGTCATTTCCAGCTCCAGTTTTCGACCTTCCACGAGATGGGGCCAAAGCTGCGCCGCACGAACCCTTGCAAGCCTGTCCGGAACGCGCTGACGAGCGGCGTGTAGTAAAGAGGCAGAAGGGGAACCGCGGCAACCATCAAGTTCTGCTGTCGCGCGATGAGCGGTGCGGCCGCATCGGGTGAGAATGCTTGCGCGATGCGGCCCAGGAGGCGCTCGTCAGGTGGAGTGCTCCAGCGCGAAAGGTTGTTGCCGTGGAAGTTATTGGTGTCACGAGGGATCGATTCCTTCGAAAAATACGTTGAAGGCTCGGTCCACGGGTACACAACGAGCGCCTGCAAGGCTACGGTGAACTGTCCAGAGCGTACCCGGGCAAGGTACGTGGCGTGCGGACGGCCGTACAGATTGAAGCGAATCCCGAGGCGCAACCAGCTTTTCTGCAACTGAGTTGCAGCAAGCGCCATGTCGGGGCTGTCGGAATCATAGAGAATGACGGGCTCGATTGCGGTTTGCGACAACGCAACGGGCGACGTGGTTGCCGGTGGGGAGGGAGACGCGGCTACAGAGGGAGCGGGCTGTGATCGCGGGGACAGTCCGCCCGTCGAGTCTGCCTTCCAGTGGCTGGCGCGAAGGTCGCGTCGGGCTTCCGAAATGTCTCCACGGAAGATCGAGAAGGAGGGTACGTACGCGTGCCGCAACGGGGAGAGCCACGAGTCGGTGGGGATTGCGGATGAAGGTCCGAGCGCTCCCGTGAGCTCGGAGCGGCGTGCTGATTGTGCGAGCGCACGACGTAGCCACAGGTCGCTGGTGGGGGGGCGCCGCGTGTTGAAGACGAGGGCCACGCAGCGACTACCAGGGGTGTACCCGACCGTGATAGCCTTGCCAGCGGTGATGGACGGCTCGGAGGCGACGTCGGAAGGGACAGCGTCCGTAATGTCGATCTGGTCTTTTTGCAGCGCCGTCCAGGCCTGGTCGGGCGTGTCAAAATAGCGGACCGTCACTTCCGGTATATGCGCCGGAGGGGTCGGTGACATGGGGTTGCGCTTGAGGCGCACCTCTGTCGACGAGGTGCTGAACAGGAGATACGGCCCGTCGCTGAGCGGCTTTTGCATCGCCGGAAGTTCCATCATGTGGGTGGGATCCCTGGTCAGCGGACCTTCGAGGAGATGCTCTGGAAGCGCGAACAGATCAAGACTGTCAATTACGGGACTGCGGGTCGCGTTGAGCACCAGGGTGGACCCTCGAAGGTCAAAGCTCAGCACGAGCCTTGACCTCGCGGCGTGTGTCGCGGCAAAGAGGGGATGGATGGCGGCTCGGTATGCGAACAGGAAATCGTCGGTGGTCACCGGACGGCCGTCACTCCAGCGGATATCCGGTCGCAACGAGAACCCACACGTGGCGCGTTGCGCGGAGCCACGGAATGAACCGTTCGAGGGGGATGGCAGCGCCGAGGCGAGGCATGCCACAGCCTCGCCGTCAGCATTCCAGTCGACGAGCGGGCGTGAGATAAGGTCTTCCACGGCGCGAGCGGCCAGGGAACGGTCGAGAAGTGGGTTGACCGACGTGGGATGCCCGACGACCCCGATGCGTACCCGCAGAGGACTGAACCGTGACGCTGTGCACCCGCTGGCGCACAGCAGGATCATCGCGCAGAGGGTGACGCGTGCCAGGGTGGCGATGCGTCTCACTCTCAGTGCATGGCGCCGGCGGCCGTTGCTGCGCGGCCAAAGAAGAGCCAGATGAAGAACGAGAGCACGACGAAGGTGACGGCAAGA
>JAJXVI010000406.1 GCA_021782195.1 bacterium
AGAACGTGGAGGCCATCCGCAACCAGCTGGGCCTTCGCGAGTGCGACGTGCGAGACGCGAGCAGCGTCCGTCGCCTGATAGCGGATGTGCGTCCGGACCGTGTCTTCCACCTTGCGGCGCAGAGCAACGTACTGACGTCGCGACACGCTCCCGCCGATACCATCGCGACCAACGTTGTGGGGCTCGTGAACCTGCTCGAGGCGATACGCGAGAGCCATCCCGCGGCGCGCGTGCTCGTGCCGGGTTCATCGGAGGAATACGGTCTGCAGCATCCCGAGGAGCTTCCGGTTCGCGAGTCCTATCCGCTCCGGCCGTTGAGCCCGTACGCGGTGAGCAAGGTCACCCAGGACATGACCGGCCTGCAGTACTTCGAGAGCTATCACCTGCACATCGTGCGTACGCGCGCCTTCAACCACAGCGGTCCCGGGCGGGAAGACGTTTTCGTGGAAAGCAACTTTGCTCACCAGATTGCTGAAATCGAGGCGGGTCTGCGCGGTCCGGAACTGTTCGTGGGCAATCTCGACGTGGTGCGCGACTACTCCGATGCGCGCGACGTTGCGCGTGCCTACATCCTGGCCCTCGAGAGCGGTGTGCCCGGTGAGGTGTACAACATCTGCTCGGGACGGGGACGTCGGATTGGCGACGTGCTGAACAGCCTTCTCGCCATGAGCGGCGTGGAAGCGAGGATTGTCGTCGACCCGGCGCGCTTGCGTGACCGGGAGGCTCTCGAGCTGGTCGGTGATCCGACGCGATTTCGGGAGGCGACGGGATGGGTTCCGACGATTGATTTCGAGCAGACCCTTCGCGATCTGCTCGACTCCTGGCGTCGCCGTCTTGCGCTCGAGGCCGAGCGCGCGCGACAGCAGACGGTTTGAAGCCGCTGCGGGTTGTCACGTGAGCCATCGGATGTGGCCCGTCGCGGGCGCCGATGTTCGCCTGTCGCTGTGGCGTCACGGGGAGCCTGGAGCCCGTCGAGCCGTGCAGCGCCCGGGTTCGCCCCGTGAATCGGTGCTTGCCCTCGTCGTGACAGACGGGGCTGGAGCCTGCCCGGAAGGAACGGTATCGTGGAAGGAGTGACTGTGGAGTTGAATCGCCCTCGCGCATCAGTAAGAATCTTGAGAATCATGGCTCTTGTTCTGGCCGTGTCTGTATTCTGGGGGGGCGGGTTGCAACCCGCCCACGCGCAGATGTCTCAGTCGCACGCCCTTTGCTGGAGCCGTGATGGCCGCTTTGTGGCGGCGTGCAGTGAAACTTCAGCCACCGTTTTCAACGTGATGAACGGTCGCGCCGTGTGCACCGTGCACCCGCCTGCCCTGCTGACGGGAGTTGCGCTGAGCCCGCGAGGAAGATTCCTGGCTGTTGGGATCCTGCGTTCCCGCATCGAACTCTATCAGGTCAGCGACGGAAAGCTGGTGCGCGAAATGGTGGGCGACCAGCGCTTTGGCGGTGGCTACGTGGTGGAGTTTTCCGCCGACGGTCGCTGGCTCTGCAGCACCGGCGATTCCCGCGGTCACTCGGACGCGGATCCGGTCGTGCGCCTGTGGGACGTGCCGACCGGCGCGCAGATCTCGACGCTTGCGGGGCCACGAAGTGACTTGAGTCCACACGGAGGGTGGATGGTCGCGAACAACAGCGTCGAGGAGACCGTCATCTACCAGCCCGTGCCTGCCGGGCGCCGTCATCGCTTTGACGGGGCGCGTCTTCCCTCCCAGCCGTTTCGCGCCGACGATCGATGCCTGGCCATCATTGACGATCAGGCGCACCAGTTGCGGATGATTGCCCTCCCAGACGGCCCGAAACTCGACCTGATGCCGATCACGCATCGGCACGAGGCCATCGTGCTTTCCCCCGGTTTTCATTTCGTCGCGCTGACGCGCCGAGAGAGCGATCCGGCGCCCGCTCACGCAAACGTGGTGCAGATCATCGGGCTTCGTCCACATCGCGTTGTGGCGGAAATCCGAGGGGTTGCGCTGCGTGCGACGGCCATCTCGAGGCAACACGTCGTGCTGATCGAAGACGCGGTACACGGTCAGTTCCAGTTCGTCTCGACGCTGACGGGAAAGCCCGTGGCAACCGTGCACGGTGGTACACAGAAGGGCACGCACAGCCAGATGTACGGACGTTTTTCGCACGACGGGCGCCTGTTCGGCGTCGTGGATGCCGACCTGGGGTCGTCCGGTGACGGTCTGCGCGTCGTGGACGGCCTGACCGGCCGCACGCTCTGGACGCGGCCGATCGATCGGTAGGACACTGGCCCGACGCCGTCTTCCACGCTTCGTAGACGGAGCCCTGAAATGCGAACGCGTCTGATGCGAAGATGTCCGTGGCGAAGCGCTGCAAATCCGTGGAGAGCCGTCGTCCATTCAGCCATCATTGCAAGGAGTTCCTGCAGACAGGCGGGACACACGATGCTCCACGCTTTTCAGCGATGCGCCACTCCGGACTCCGGAGATAACCGTTCACGGGTCACGGAACGGAGGTCAGGCTTTCAGAGTTGAAGGACTTTCCTTTCGGTTCCGGATGTCAGGTATGGTGACGGCTTCACGCCCCCTGGTCTGCCCGTTTCGGAAGAGCTTTTCAGGAGTTTCCCTGCAGAGACGCAGCCTGTCATCGTGTTGCTCGTCAAGCAGGTTCGAACCCTGACGGCGCGCGTGAACGACCTGGCGTACGGTCAAACCGGAACTCGTCGAACTCATCGAAGGCCCCAGTGTCTGACCCTCCGTGGTCTGGGCCCGTGCAGGAAGAGAAGAAGCCGACGGGTCGGAGGCAGGGTGGCCAGCCACGTCACCCTCCGCACAAGCGCGAACCCGTACCCCCCGAGAGGGTGGACTTCACCTGCGACGACCACCCCGATGCGTGCGCGCACGGTTGCACGAGATTTCGGAGTGGCACGCCCTCTCCTCTGGAGGTTTGATCAGGATTTTCCAACCTTTGTCGGGAAACGCTGATGGTGGCAGCATGTTTGGAATTCTTGATCAAGCGGGCGTTTGATCGAGAATTACAAACACCGAGCAATCCTGCGGGCTCCAGGGCCATGGGTTTGCAAAAATGGATCAAACTCATCCGGATCTCTGTTCCCTGCGATCCTTGGTGAGCCTTCGGTAGCCTCGCGCAAGGTACAGCGGTGTTGTGCGCTACCGTAGCCGTAGCTTCGGAGCGTTGCGCCCCTCCGACAGGGAATCGCGCCACTCCGACGATGGGAAGGATTCGAGCTGGCAGCGAGGAGACAATGAAACTGCCGGGTGAATCAAGGGTTGCTGAAGCACGGGGGGAGCGCTACAGCGGGGTGTTGTGTCGGAAGCAGTCAACCCGCTCCTGCTCCTTCGGGTGAATACTGCCGTGTCTTTCTGACCACATGACATCCTCCGATGGGTCGTCAGAACTTCGGAGATTTGCAGCCCAACCTGGATGTTCATCGTATGACAACGGCAAGTAGCCACGAAGCACGCCAGGCGATAATCGAGCCCTTCCATCCCCGTCTGAGCATCGTCCGGCAATGTGAGTGGGTGCGTCTGACCCGGTCTACACGGTGCGATGATCCGCGTGGAGAGAGCGTCGAAAATTGCGCGCTTGAGCAGTGCTCGATCGCCAGATTGGAGGGGGTCGGGTTTCGCAGCGACATGCTCTCGCTGCTCTATCGCGCGGGGGGCGGTGGGGGGACGTCCCGCGAGCAGCCCGGGTGCGGCGGCGTACCCACCTTCCCACGGGCGCGATCGTGCGAGGGGGGCGTTCCGCGAACTGAGGGGAGCATCCCCGCTCCCGCGGCGTCCCCCCGCTCCCGCGGCGTCCCCCCGCTCCCGCGGCGTCCCCCCGCTCCCGCGGCGTCCCCCCGCTCCCGCGGCGTCCCCCCGCT
>JAJXVI010000002.1 GCA_021782195.1 bacterium
TCCCAGGCAGCCGCATCCGCACCACTGCCCGCCTGGTTTTCCAACGAAGGGCTCTGCATGCTTCGTCAGGGCGACTACACCGGCGCGGCAGAGTACTACGAAGCGGAAGCGAAACGTGCGCCAGCGCGCGCGGAAGGATGGCTCGGACTGGGAGCGGCCCTGGTTGCAACGGGTCAGTACCAGGAAGCCCTCTCCTATCTCATCAAGGCGGCGGAATGCGACCCGAAGTTTCCGATCGGGGCGCTCATTTCGGAGGCGCGCCCGGGGCATCCGAGGGTCCTGCTCAACATGGCAGAACTGCTTGTCGCAGGGCCGCCCGACCGACACGCCATCACCTGCGCGATATCGGTGACGGACGAGCTCCTGGCATCTCCGAACACGCCGGGCCCTGTGGGGGCGCGCGCCGACGAACTGCGCAAGAAAGCCCGCCTCTACCTCGAGGAGCTTTCCGCGGACGAACACCCGGAACAGCGCGGCGAAATGCGTCAGGGTACTGCTTCCGGAGGGATCAGAAGCGCGCTCAAATCTCTTGTTCTGGTCGTGCTCCTCGGGGGAATGACGTGGGGAGGCCACGTTGCGTGGCGCAACCACGAACAGGCGAGCGCGCTTCAAGGGGGAATGCGTGACTATCGCCAGGCGACGCGCCTTGCCGGCGGGGAGCAGGGTGGACGCGGTTCGGAGGCGGACGCCCGAGACCTGCTTACACGATCGCTGGGGGAGTTCCAACAGGCCCGGGCCCTCGCCCCGAACAACTTCCAGGCCGCCTATATGACGGTGAAGGTTGCAAAGGAACTGCTCGAGCCCGCGAACCCGGAGCATCCAGGCGCGGTTGACGAGGCGACGTTGCGCGCCACGCTGAAAGAAGCGTCCGCAACCGTTCTCCGCCTCGATCCCGACGGGTCAAGGTCAGCCGCCCTCGACCACCGGCTCGACAAAACCGACGGAGGCTGACGTACTCGAACCACACGGCGAGGCGTCCGAACCGCGCGAGGCGTCCAAACCGCGCGATGGGAAAGAAACTCCCTTGAATGCGTGGCGCAAGACCCTGACCGCGGCGGGACGGCCGCAAACACGTGCAGAAGAACTCCTCGTGGAGACCGCTCCCGCACGCCGCATCCTGCACGTCGACATGGATGCCTTCTTCGCCTCGGTGGAACAGAAGGACGATCCCACCCTGCGCGGGCGCCCGCTCATTGTTGCGGGAAGTGAAAAAGCCCGTGGCGTCGTGGCCGCCGCGAGCTACGAAGCACGCGCTCACGGCATTCGAAGCGCCATGCCAACCTCGCGCGCCCTGCGCCTGTGCCCGCAGGTGCTTCGCGTCCCTCCGCGCCACGAGCGCTACCACTCCATCTCGTCTGAGATTGCGGATGTCCTCCGTTCGTTCACCGACAGGATTGAACCGCTCTCCCTCGACGAAAGCTATCTCGACCTCACGGAGTGCTGCCTGTCACGCCGAACCTCGCTCCAGACCGTGGCCCGAGAGGTGAAGCAGGCGGTACGGGAAAAGACGGGCCTGACGGCGTCGGCCGGGGGCGGGCCGAATAAACTGGTCGCCAAGATCGCGTCCGACCTGTGCAAGCCAGACGGGCTCCTCGTGGTCGCGCCGGCCAGGGTGCGCGACTTCCTCCACCCGCTCGCCATCGAGCGCCTGTGGGGCGTCGGCCCGGTTACCGCGCGCCGTCTCCAGGCGATGGGGATCCGCACGATAGGAGATCTCGCGACACGCGACCCCCGTCACGTCGAAGGGCAACTTGGACGCCTGGGGATTGAACTCCACGGGCTTGCACTGGGAATCGACGAACGTGACGTCGTGACGTTCCACGAGACGCGCTCTATCTCCGCCGAGACGACGTTCGCAACCGATCAGGGCACACGCGAGCCGGTCGCAGCAATGATCGCCAGTCTCGCAAGTGAGGTCGCTGAGCGACTCGACCACCACGGTTTCGCCGCGCGCACGATCACGCTCAAGATCCGCTACCCCGACTTCACGACAGTGAGCCGCAGTTGCTCGTTCGAGTCGCGTCTGCTCAACGCCTCGGAACTCACCGCGCGGGCGCTCGAACTCCTCGGACGCACCGAGTTTCCGCAACGAGCGATTCGGCTGGTCGGCGTCGGGGCCGCGGGTCTTGTCGACGCCGAGCGACCGGTTCAGCTCACCCTCCCGTTCGACAGTTACTGCGACGCCCCCCGGATCTCGCCGTCCCCGTCCGCGTCCGCGACGCCACCGCGCGAGCCGTCCCCGTCCGCGTCCGCGACGACGCCGCACGAACCATCCCCGTCCGCGACGACGCCGCACGAGCCGTCCCCGTCCGCGTCCGCGACGACGCCGCACGAGCCATCCCCGTCCCCGTCCGCGACGACGCCGCACGAACCATCCCCGCGCCTCGCGCAGACGGCGCAGACTTGAAGGAACCGGTTGCGCGCGGTCGAAAGGTGCTGCGCCACCGCCCGCCCCGGGCCGGCAAACGACTACATCGCAAGCGAGGGCACCGTGGGAATCCTGGAAGGCAAGAAAGCCCTGATCTTCGGAGTGGCAAACCACCGCTCCATCGCGTGGGGAATCGCGAAAGCGCTGCACGCGGAAGGATGCGAAACCGGCTTCACGTACGTCGGCGAGGCCGTCGCAAAGTGGGTCAGGCCGCTGGCAGAATCCGTGGGGGGACGGTTCGTGCTCCCGTGCGACGTCGCGAGCGACGAGCAGATCGCCGCCGTCTACGCGGAAGTCGAGAAGACCTGGGGACGCTTTGACATCCTGATCCACTCGATCGCCTTCGCGCGACTCGAAGACCTGCGAGCCGGACTGCTGCACACAACGCGAGAAGGCTTCCACCTCGCGATGGACGTCTCGGCCTACTCCCTGCTCGCCATCACTCGGCCCGCTGTCCCGCTTTTCAACGAGGGCGGGAGCATCCTCACGATGACCTATCACGGGTCCACGAAAGTCATGCCCGGGTACAACGTGATGGGCGTGGCCAAGGCCGCGCTTGAGGCAAATGTCCGCTATCTCGCGTATGAACTCGGGGGGCAGGGCATTCGCGTAAACGCCATCTCAGCCGGCCCGATTCGCACGCTGGCCTCGTCGGCCGTAGACGGCTTCAAGTCGATGCTCAAGAGCGCGGCGGAAACCACGCCACTGCGCCGCAACGTCACCCAGGACGAAGTTGGATCGAGCGCCGTCTACCTTTGCAGCCCCTGGGCTTCCGGGGTGACGGGAGAAGTGCTCTACGTCGACGCCGGAGCCTCAATCACCGGCGCCATTCCGCCTTCAGCCTGAGCGCCCGGGGTTCGGCCGAGGCACCGCGGTCCACCGGCGGTGCCTCTTCTCACTCCCACTCGTCGGGACCATACTCGCGCAGCACCGCGTAGGTGGTGTCGCGCTGAGCGGGCACAAATCCGGCTCCGCGAATCATGCTCAGCACGTGGTTCACCGTCATCTGGAAGTCAACGCCCGTCGCCTCGATGACCTTCTCGCCAACAAGGACGCCGCCCAGATCGTTGGCCCCGAATCGAAGTGCCATCTGCGCCAGTTTGCGCCCTTCCGTGAGCCAGCCGCAATCGATGTTCGAAACGTTGTCGAGATAGAGACGGGCCACGGCCATGGTCCGCAGGTAGTCGACCCCCCCCGGCGTGTCGCTGGATTCGAGCGCACTTCGATACGGCGTGAACGACCATGGAATGAAAGCACGAAAACCGCCGGTCCGGTCCTGCAGGGCGCGCACTCGGTCGAGATGCTCGATGCGCTCATCCAGGGTCTCGCCCACCCCGAACATCATCGTGGCTGTGCTCTTCATGCCGATCTCGTGAACGGTTTCGTGAACCTCGAACCAGCGATTGGCGCGGATTTTCTTGGGACTGATGGCCTCCCGCACCCGGTCGACGAGAATCTCCGCGCCTCCGCCAGGCAGTGACGCAAGACCTGCCTGCCGCAATCGTTCCAGCGTCTCGCGGATGGACAGATGCGATACCTTCGCAATGTGATCGATCTCCGGTGCCGAGAGGGCGTGGATTGTGATGGGAAAGCGGGCACGGATGGCCCGAAACAGTTCTTCGTAATAGTCGATCTTCAGGTTGGGATGGTGCCCTCCCTGGATGAGCACCTGTGTCCCCCCCATCTCGACGGTCTGTTGAATTCGATCGAGGATCTCGTCGTTGCTCACGAGATAGCTCTCCGGGTGGCGTGGTCGCCGATAGAACGCGCAGAACTGACAGTCCGTGATGCACACGTTGGTGTAGTTCAAGATGCGGTCCTTGATGAAAGTCACGCGGTTTTGAGGGTGCATGCGCCACCGCATGTTTTCGGCCAGTCTCCCGAGCGTGAGCAGGTCGAGGTCAAAGAGGGCGCGACCATCCAGAGGTCCCAGGCGCTCTCCTCGCTCAATGCGCTCTACCACAGCGGGCTTTTCGAGCAGTGTCGACACAGTCCGTCCTCCATAAATCGATCACGCGACCCCGTCGAACGTCGCGCCAGGGTTCTCAGTGCCCGTGAAGCAGCAACCGGTCGGTGGTCGCGTCCAGCATGCCGCGCGCGGGCAAGATGTCCTCGGGCACAAACCCGAGCGCCGGACACGGCGGACAAAGTCCCATCTCCGTCGCGTGGCGGTAGAAGGTCAACAACCCCTTCTCCTCTTCCACGTCAAGCGTGAAGTAGAGGCAGCGATAATAGTCGAGCAGCTCGTCGTGCGTCAACCCCACGCGTTTCTGCGCGCACGCGAGCAGAACTTCGGGCAACGATTCCCCTCGTGCGCGCGAAGCGTGGAGCGCCTCGACGAGACGCTTGACCTCGGGTCGTCTGGCAACGTCACCCCGCACCGCCCACACGGCGAACACCATCGGGAGACCGGTGAATTCACGCCACAGAAGGCCAAGATCGTATTCCGCAAAACCAGACAGGGCGGGATCGTGAAGGGCAGCCTGACGAAACGCCAGTGCATCGTCGCCAATGAGGAGCACCGAGCCGTCGCCCACATCTTCCGGGTCCACGTCCCATACACGCTCACTGCCCCGGCCCGTTGCGGTCGGGCGCTGAGGAAGCGTGCGCCCCACACGATATTGCGGTCGAACACCGACAAAGCGCTCCAGAAGAATCGCCAGCAGAACCCGAGAGGTGGCAGTGGCACCGGTGATCGTGATTTCACGTCCGTCAAGATCCTCGAGCCGGTGGCGTGAGTAGAGCACGACGCTGCGCACCTCGCCGCGACTCGAGACCGACAGGTCGGGTAGCAACAGATAGTCAGAGGCGTGACGCGCGTACTCGACCGACGAGATCGGACTCGCATCGAGCCCCCCTTCCGAGAGCAGGGCGTTAAGACGCGAAGGAGGCGCATAGACGACGTCCCAGTCCGGGCCGAGCGTCTCTCCAAGAAAATACGTCACGGGAAAGATGTTGATGTAGTCGATCAGTCCGAGTCGCATGCCTAAGAGCAGGCCTCCTGGGTGCAGCGCGCATCCGGCGCCGCAATGTCGGTGGGGTCGGGATCGGGGCGAGGCGAAGACGAAGTCGGGAAAGGTCGAAAAGCGCCATCGACCCGTTCCACGCTGCGACCGGCCCCCGCCACCATCCGCTCGATCTCCGCAGAGCACAGGCTTGAGAACGAGGTGGGCGGGGCAAAGGCCCGAACGTGAGGGTCAAGAGGGGTCCACCCGAGGTCGTCAGCCCCGAAAGAAAGGGCAACCTGTCCCATCTTGAGGCCCAGCGAAAGCCACGGCACCCTGATGTGCGGAATGTTGTCAAAGAAGAGTCGGGCGAGGGCAATCACACGCACGTCTTCATAGCCACTCGGAACCTCGCGCGGCGCCGTTCCGGCCCCGAGATCGCGAGGCAACGGCGCAAACACCGAAAACCCGCCGGTCCGGCGCTGCGCCTCGCGAATCGCGGCAAAACTCGCGACGAGCGCTTCGCCATCCTCGCCCGGATCGTACAGACAGGTCGCGATCGACACAAGCCCGGCGCGATGGGCCGCGGCGTGCACCGCAAGTGCTTCGTCGTCGTCCGGAAAGGGAACCGCAAGCAGCGCGCGTCCCTGGGAAGTATAGACCTCCTCGTGGGTTCCCAGCATCTGATCGACTCCGGCTGCCTGCAGGCGCCGGAGGATGTCTTCGAGACCGCCCTGCGACGCGAAGCCTGACAGATCGCCCGCGGTCAGGGCCGCGATCCAGGCGCCAGGCAGACGAGCACGGAGGCGTCGCACGGTGTCGAGCACCTGTTCAAGGGAGGCGCCCGATCCCAGCACGTGGACCTCCCCGGCCTCGGAGTCGGCAGCAGCCTGCTCCACCGCATCGCACACCCGACACGACGACGACGGCGCGCACAGTGGGCGCAAGCCGAGGCGCAAGACCTGACCGTACGAAACTCTGCGCGCGTGACGAGCACGGGCAACCCGACCTGCCAGCAGGCCAAGCGTAAGCACGTCAACCTCACGCCAGAGCGAGAGGGCCGTTTCCGCAGACAGACGCTCTCCGTGCTCGAGACGCTCGGCGAGACCTTCCAGGCTCTCGCGAAGGGGTGACCGGCCGTTACCGTGCGAAGGTGATGAAGAATTCACGAGAAGATCCACGATAAAAGTGCTCCTGTACCAGCCATTCGATACGACAACCACGTAAAAACAAGAAGCGTCACGCTGACCCAGCCATTCATGGTGAAGAAGGCCTGGTCCATCCTGGAGAGATCGTGTGGAGTCACCAGCGAGTGCTCGTAGACCAGAAGCGCTCCGGCCACGCCCACCCCCACAAAGTACACGGGTCCAAGGCCCAGCAGGTGACCGGCGACCGCAATCGCAAGGATGGAACCCACGTGCAGCAGGCGCGCAAGTCGGAAGGCGTAGGCCGTACCGCGACGCGCGGGAATGCTGTGCAGCCCTTCGGTCCGATCAAAATCGACGTCGAGACAGGCGTAGAGCACATCGAACCCCGCGACCCACGCCAGCACGCCAGCCCCGAGGCAGAGAGGAACCGCCCCGAGCTCGCCGCGCACCGCCACCCAACCGCCCACCGGGGCACACGCCAGTACGAGACCGATCCCGAAATGGGCATATGACGTAAAGCGCTTGAGGTACGAGTAGGCCACCAGCAGCCCCACCGCAATCGGGCTCAATGCAAGCGCCAGCGGATTGCAGTGCCACGCACTGTAGAACAACAGTGCCAGTGACGCAAGCGCGACCCACCGCGCGGGCCCTACCGACACCCGGCCGGCGGGAAGCGCACGGTCGCGGGTGCGCGGGTTCCGCGCGTCGATGTTGCGATCGATCAGGCGGTTCAAGGTCATCCCCGCGGTGCGAGCTGCCACCATGGCGAGGGTCACCCAGCCCCACGAAACCAGGGACGCATGCCCGTCTGCCGCCATCAGGCAACCGATGTAGGCGAACGGGAGGGCAAATATGGTGTGTTCAAGTTTTACGAGATCACTGAACAGACGAAAGCTTCGCAGCATAGGGAGCGCGATTCGGGAGAACCCACCGGTGATTCCTGCCCGAATCGCCCGAACCGTCACGCCCGCCCGCTCGAAAACATCGTAAGACGGTCAGTGAGCCGACGGCCCTTTCGCGTGAGACGAAGCAGATGAGGCACTCGGGGAGGGCGCAGTGGGTGGAGATGGCGCGGCCGAACCCGGGGCGCCGGTATCAAGACTGTCGAGCAGCGACCTGAAGTTCTGATTGGCCTCGCCGCTATCCGGACGGGTCAGGTACATTTCCACGATGTAGAGTCGCCCGTTCTGGAGCGTAACGCCAACCTGGCGAAGCTGCCCGGCATTCTCTCCAGGAATCTGACCAACCGCCCAGACGCGCCCGTTCACGGTCTGCGACTGGGTCGTCTTGAACGGATACGTGGCAGCCAGGGCCGACAGGCTCCGCTTGAGATCGTAATGGGGGTCAACCTTCCTGGTGGTAACCGAAAATGCGTATCCGTCACCGAGGAACCAGCCGTCAGCCAGCTGTACCGTGGTCGCCGGACGGCGAATCGAGAAGCCATCGGAGGGGCTCTGCCAGGGCAGCCACGTGGTCTGGGGACGTGCCGCGTAGATGGCCAGTCCAAGCGCAACGAACGGCACGAGTCCGAGCACGGCAAGAAGCGGCGTGAGCAGCTTCGCCAGTCCGCCTGGGCGTGCGTGTGGGGATGAGATGACCGCGGCAAAAACCAGTCCGACAAGCAGTCCGGCGACGAGCGAGGGCTTCCCGACGGCAACTCCCACCCCGTGCGAAAACGATGGCAACGTGGTGCGAAACGCGAGGTAGCCCGAGCCGGCGACCACAGGCAGGAAGGAAGCCACGAGCCCGCATCGCGAGAGTCCGGACATGTCGGCCCGATTGCGCAGGAAGACGACCAGGCCCGCCGCGCAGAGACCACACGCCACCGCACCCGCGCCCGCGTATACCGTGCCAGCATCGCCGGCAATGCCGCTGGCAAGACCGCCTGCTCCGGCCAGGAGCGCAAACAGCCCGAGATAGGCAACGTGCCCGTAGTAACGTTCAAGGATGAGACCCGGGGCGGTCAGCGCAAGAAGGGCGATGACGAGCGAGATCACGTTTGGCTGCACGAAGGACGATGAGAAGACTCTCCACCAGGCACCGTCCATCGACTTCAACTGTGCTCCGCAGCGCAGGAAGACGTACTCCGAGCCGCCCAGAGCGGCCGTGATGCCGTACACGCCAACAAATAACAGGATGAGCAGCGCCGACGTGATCGGGAGCGTGCGTGCCATCCCCGCGGCCAGATCGCCGCCCGCACTCGCGGCGGAGCCCCGCCCCTGACGTCGGCGAGGTGCGGCAAGGTCGCCGGATTGCCTTTCGGTGCGCAGGTCGCCGGACGGGCCGCGCGGGGAACGCAGGGATCCAGATTCGCGCGAAGATCCACGCGAGCCGCGCAGATCCCCCGAGTCACGCGAAGATCGAAGCTCACCCGATCCGCCACCACGAAGCTCACCCGAACTCGGGCGCGACCCACGAAGCTCACCCGAGTTGCGGCGACTCTCCGAGAGGTCACCCGAGGAACGTCGCGGGTCGGACAGTTCTCCCGAAGGCCGGCGGGGAGGGGCCCAGGAGTCTCGCGAGGGAGCAGTCGGCGCCTCGAAACGCCCGCTGGGGACCCCGCGGTCGGCCTGCGCATCGCGCTCTCGCGGGACCCTTCCTCCCTCCGCGTGAGCGCCGGAACGCGCCGGGTCGCCCCATTCTCGCTCTCCGCGCGCAACGGGCGCGGAAGCGTCCCCCCTCTCCCGGGCCCCTCCTCTGGAGAGATCGCGCGATGACTCCGCAAAGATGTCGCGTCCGGGGGGGCGCAGCGCCTCCCGGGATGCGGGCCGCTCGGGCGGACGCGCGGGCTCGAGCCGGGGCGCAGCTTCGCGTTCGTGGATGGATGGGGACGGCACCCGCATCGGCTGCACGGCGGTACGACCCGAGACTGCCTGCTGTACCATCTGCAGCAGCTCCGCCTCGATTGGCGGCTGCCGTTGCACGCGGAAGTTCGCATCCTGACTCGAGAGATCCACCCAGCCACCCTGAATGAAGCGGGGTGGCACCTGCGCACGACGGTCATTTCCGATGAATGTACGCACGTCCGGCGGACAGGCGTCTTCGAACACCAGCAGCACGATCAGCATGGCCCACGGGATCGGATTGGTTGGCTGCTTGGGTGTCGGCGGCGCCTTGGCCTTGCGGACCAGACCCTCCATGGTGTTTCGGAACTGGCCCGGCTTGACTCCGTCTCCAGGCAACAGGAGCAAGGCCGCCTTGTCGAGACACAGGAAGAGAGGGGCATCCGGAACTTCCGGTACAAGGGAGGTGCTGATTCTCGTCCAGCCCTGGTTTGCCGGCAATTGCGCGGCCAGGGCCGATGCGTATCGCTCGACGGCGTCGCTCATTGGGTGCCAACCTTCGTGGAGAAAATTTCGAACGTAGGGCATGCCCTTTCGGTGCGGTCCGCCCGCATCCCTGTCGGGGACTCTACCCGCCCACAGACGGACAGCGCGGCGCATCCCCCGCAACGACACTCGCAGCCTGCCAAATGATCGAGGTCGTTTCTGCCTTTCCAGACTCACGCGTTCACTCCCTCCATGGTCGGCCCACAAAGAGAGGAACCGCACGTCACGATCGCGCGGCGCACTTCCCGTGTCGAAAGGTGCCCCCCGCGCGCCGGCGCGGCGCGCTTCCCCGCCGCGCACAGGGAGAGGGCGCGCCGGGTAGAACACTCTCCCGTGCGCGTGTATCCGCGGAAGACTCCGGGTCGAGTCCCCGGACACACCCGATCGATGCGCGGTAGACCCTGAAGAGCAGAAAACCATCTGGTGAAGGAACGATCTGATGAGCAGTCCCCTCAAGTCACGCACGTCCTGGATGATGCAATCCCCTCCTGCCATGCGACCGGGCCTGTGGATGTCGGTCGTGACAGGGTTGCTCGGGGTGTTTCTGCTGGCGCGGGTCGCCGTTGCACAGGCAGCCGGCGCGACGAACGCCGCGGCAAAGCCCGCACGCACCGAACAGCCTGCGGCGAGCGCGCTCCTGGTGGCGCCCCTGCACGCGTTCCGCACGTGGCGCGTCGGGAGTGGAAGCGCCGAAGGTTGGGCCCTGGGCGACCGCGTGCGCGTCGTGCGGGGTACGCGGACCGTGGCTCTAGGTGTTCTGATCAAGCTTTCGCCCCACGCGGCTCAGATGGTACTCACGAGCGCCGTGGTGTCGGTGCGACCCGGTGACCGAATCCTCTTCGTTCGCCATCGACCGCACCTGGTCCTTGCTGCGCCACCGGTGACCCCGCTACCGGGGCAGGGCGGCACCGTCGTTGCCGACACCACGCACGAACCGACCGACTGGCGCCGGGTCGGCGCGATCCCAGGCCTGCTTGGAAACGACTGGATGGAACGGTACACGACCTACACGCACGACTTTGCCCGCGCGGGGGACGTCCCCTACCTTCGCGCGGTGGTCGACGGGCTTGATGAATCCTATCAGGTGAACGTGGCGTTCATGGGGGTCACGCCACAACGACTGCCGGTAACCTTCTACTTCTTTCCCATGGCGAACCCCGCACACACGCAACCCCGCTTCGCCGCGCGCCTCGTCAACGACACCCGCTTCATGGGGCTCGCGATGCCAGAGGGAATCGTCCTGATCAACCTCGGCAACTGGCGCACGTCGGCGAACTACGCCCCGTGGGACCTCGAGGTCGTGTGCCGGCACGAGCTCAACCACGAATGCCGGTTCAGTGTGCACACCCCGGACCGCATGGGAACCTGGCCGTGGCTCGACGAGGCGCTCGCCCACACAATCGAGGACACCGCGCGACCCGCACAGTCCCGGCTCACGATGGCAGACATCGCCTCCTTCATGCGCGGCTATCACTTCGGAGACAGCAGCTGGCAGGCACTCATCCGAGACCGCAATAACGACCAGCTTGAACAATATCGCGACTACAGCAAGATCCTGGTATCCGTGGTGTTCTTCCTGGAGGCTCGTTACGGTCACGACGTCGTGCGCCACCTTGTGCAAACAGCCCGCACGATGGACATCGAGGATGCCTTCATCGCAGTGTGCGGGAAGGGGACGCGCGCGCTCCTGAGCGACTGGAAGGCGTTCTACCACATGAAGTAGGCGGCGGGCCCGCGCAAGAGGACGGCGACGCGGGACGCCGCAGGAAGCGACGCGGAGGGGGACTCGTGGGTGACGTCGAAGCAGCGTCGCCACCATGAGTGAGCTTCAATACGACCCTCTCCACGTCGGCCCGTGCGTCGCGATTGCTGGTGGCGTCGGTGGTGCCCGCCTCGCCGACGGTCTCTACCGTTCGCTGGCCGCTGACTCCCTGACGGTGATCGTCAACACCGGCGACGATTTCGAGCATTTCGGCCTGACCATGTGTCCCGACCTCGACACGGTCATGTACACGCTGGCCGGCCTGGCCAACCCCGAGACGGGCTGGGGGGTGGTCGGTGACACCACCCACGCGCTTGCGGCACTGCGCGCGTACGGCGCAGACGACTGGTTCATCGTTGGCGACCGTGATCTCGCCACACACGTCCGCCGCACTGCGTTGCTGCACAGCGGGCACACGCTGACCCAGGCCACCGCGAGTCTCGTCGACGCGCTCGGCATCCGGGCGCGCCTGCTTCCGATGACTGACGCGCCGGTTCCCACTTTCGTCCACACGCAGGCTGGAGAGCGCCTGACATTCCAGGACTACTTTGTCAGACGACGCCACCAGGATGCGGTGGCTCGCGTCGAGTTCGCACAGGCGACGCAGGCAACGCTCACACACGCTATC
Source organism: bacterium (assembly GCA_021782195.1). Lineage (GTDB taxonomy): Bacteria > Vulcanimicrobiota > Xenobia > RGZZ01 > RGZZ01 > JAJXVI01. The sequence goes on from JAJXVI010000002.1 coordinate 12,241, forward strand.
TCGTCGGCCGTTGATGCCGCGGAGACCATCGTCTTCTGTCCGTCCAACCCGTTTCTCAGCATTGAACCGATCCTTTCGGTTCCAGGACTGCGAGCGCGGATCGCAGCCGCACGCGCCCGCAAGATCGGTGTCAGCCCCATCATCGGAGGCGCCGCCGTCAAGGGTCCCGCGGCCGACATGCTCACAAGCCTCGGACACGACTGCAGCGCACTGGGCGTGGCGCGCCTCTACGCCGGGCTGCTTGACGTCCTCGTCATCGACGAAGTGGACGCCGCCCTCGCCCCGGCCGTCTCGGCGACGGGCCTGCGCTGCGTGGTGACCCCCTCGCTGATGCGCTCGATTGACGATCGGGTGGCCCTCGCCCGGCGCGTGTTGGAAGCCGCCCACGCACCAGAGGACGACTGAGATGGTGTTTGGCGCCATCCTGGTGAAGAGGCTCGAACAGGCCAAAAGCCGTCTTCGCGTCAACAATCGGAGCGAGCTGACGCTGGGCATGCTGCGTCACGTCCTCGCCGTGGCCATCGAGGCCGACGTGTTCAGCCAGATTGCCGTCGTCTCTCCGGATCCGGTGGTGCTCGAACTGGCGGAGAGCCATCGGGTGCGGGGGCTACGCCAGGAAACGGGCACGTTGAACGACGCCTGCGCCCAGGCCGCCGCGTGGGCACGCGGGGAAGGCGCCGACGGTCTCCTCCTGGCGCACGCTGACCTGCCTGAGCTCACGGTCTTGGAGATTCGCCAGATCGTCGCCCGCGCCCGGAACGCGCCCCCGCCGCGGGTGGTGCTCGCTCCTGATCGCCATGGCATGGGAACAAACGTGCTGGTGGCCATGCCCCCCGACGCAATTCCGTTCGCGTTCGGGCCGGCCAGTCGCGCACGCCACCTCGATCTCGCCCACCGGCACGGAGCGAAGGTGGAGGAATTTGTATCGCGGGGCACCGCAGCGGACATCGACACGGCTGACGACCTCGCGGAAAGCATCCTCGCGGTCGAAGCTGCGAGCCTTGTGCGAAAGGTGATGGGATGAGCGTAACCTTCCTCCCCGTGAGGGGGCTTCCCGAAATTCGCCCGAACGACAATCTCGCGCACATCCTGGCACAGGCCCTACGCGACGACTGCACGAGCGGGGACGTGCTGGTGGTCACGCAGAAGGTGGTCAGCAAAGCGGAAGGACGGCTCGTGCCGCTCGATACCGTGGAACCGTCGCCCTTCGCCGTCACGTTTGCACAAGCCTGGGGGCGAGATCCCCGTCACATCGAAGTCGTGCTGCGCGAAAGTCGACGCGTGCTGCGCATGGGCCCGGGCGGACTCATCATCAGCGAGACGCATCACGGCCTGGTCTGCGCGCACGCGGGCGTCGACCTCTCAAACGTGGACGGGGGTGGCTCGGCGTGTCTGCTCCCGGTCGACCCTGACGCGTCGGCGGAACGACTGCACGTCGCGCTCTCGAACACCCTTGGTTTTCCGCTCCCCGTCATCATCTCCGACTCGTTCGGGCGAGCGTGGCGCAATGGAATCGTGAACGTTGCAATCGGTGTGGCAGGGATGCTTGCCACGACCGACCATCGCGGCAAAAAGGACACCGCCGGCTATGAACTGCACGCCACGTTGCTGGCCACGGCCGATGCCATCGCGGCCGGAACCGATCTGGTCACCGGCAAGACCGACGCCGTGCCCGCCGTTCTCGTGCGAGGAGTGGCCTGGCAGAGCGGAGACGGGCACGGCCAGGATCTCGTCATGGAATCGACGCGCAACCTCTTCCCTTAGGCCCCAGGCGCCGGGCCGAATCGCGGTTCTCCACCGGTTTCCTCACGCGCTCACCGGGCCCCTCACAGATTTCGGCAGACACTCAATCTTTTTGCAGGGAGATACAGTATGAAGCAGTTTATCGGGTACGCCGCCATGTTCGAGCAGTTCGCGCCGAACGAGCTCCTGACGTGGTGTGAAGAGGCCGAAGCCGCGGGATTCGGCGCCATCATGACGAGCGATCACTTCAATCCGTGGACACCCCACCAGGGTCAGAGCGCCTTCGTGTGGACCTGGATGGGAGCCCTGGGACGGGCCGTGTCGCTGCCGTTCATCACCGGCGTCACCCCGCCCGGCTATCGCTACCATCCGGCCGTGCTGGCCCAGGCTGCCGCCACGACGCAGGCAATGTACCCCGGTCGGTTCACGCTCGGTCTCGGCGCGGGAGAGGCGCTCAATGAACACATCGTGGGCGGCTACTGGCCCGAGGCGCCCGAGCGAGTGGAGCGGTTGTTCGAAAGTATCGAGATCATTCGCAAACTGTTCACGGGCAAGCCGGTCAAGCACACGGGCAAGTACTACCGGCTCGAGACCGCGCGGCTGTGGACGATGCCGCAGACGCCCCCTCCCATCGTGGTGGCCACCTCCGGACCCTACGTCAGCAAGAAGACCGGCGCGATGTGCGACGGCATCATGACGGTGGGCGCCGCCGACGAAAAGGTTCGGATGCTGCTTGACCGATTCGCAGACGGTGCCCGCGAGAGTGGCAAGAATCCGGAACAGATGTCGAAGATCCTTCAGTTGCATCTGTCGTGGGCCCGGACCGTGGAAGAAGCCACGGATAACGCCCTTCGCGAGTGGCCCAACGGTGGAATGAACTTTGCCAAGGCCGACATTCGAGACCCCGAGGTGTTCGAAGCCCTCGCACGTCTCGTGCGCCCGGAACACTTCGCAGGGCGCGTGCACATCAGCAACGACCCGGGCTTCTTCGTCACCCTCCTCCAGCACTTCATCGACCTCGGGTTCAACGAGATCTACGTCCACAACGTCGGACGCAACCAGTCAGCGTTCATTCGGATGTTTGGCCAGGAAGTGCTGACGCAACTGCGCTGGTCCTGAAAACAGACCCTGGTTGCGGAATGCAAGACTGCCCGACGTTCTTCTTGAAGAGGTCGGGCAGTTTTGTTGTTCGGGGGTCAGTGGACGTCGGATGCGGTTCGGGCCGCTCGCATTGGGGAGAAGTGCGAGGTCAAAGCCGGGTTGGTCAGGCAATCACGCCGGAACGTCGGCGTATCAGCAGCGCGACCGGGAGCGTGGCCAGCAGCAGCACCGCAGACGGTTCCGGCAAAAGGACACCGGTGACGGCACCCTGGAAGTTCGCGGCGTCATACGCGTTGTCTGACTGCGTCACTGCGAGCGTCACGGTGTTCAAGCCCTGGTTCAGGAAGCTCGTGTTGGTCAGCGTGAAGGCCGTTCTGCTCCCCCACGCACTCGACATGCTTCCCAGCAGATTGCCGTTGATGTAGAGGCTGCCGCCGTCGGCCACGACCCAGTTACCGGAGATCGTCACCGTGGACAGGCTGAAGGCAGCGAGGCTGAACGTCATCTGGTAGGTCATTGCATAACCCTGGACGGAGCTGTTGGCCGTGGTCGACACCCACGACGAACCGCTGAAGGGCGGGGTGCTTGAAGCGGTGTTCGCCGCGTAGCCGGAGAACCAGCCCGCGTCACCGGGAGCAATGACAACCGCCGCGTACCAGTTGGAGTTCCCGTAGTAGGTGGGGCACTGCACCGTCCAGGAGGCGTCGGTGCCACCGCCGGCCAGCGCGTTGCCCGACGCGTCAAAGCCGGTACTGTGAAGGTTCTCCGTGACGGGAGCCGCCAACGCGCCCGATGAGAACAGGAGGAAGAGCAGAGCGCCAGCGAGGGCGATAAGCCGCATCTTCATTTTTTCGCAGTGTTCCTTTCGTGTTCCCGATGAGTGTGCCAGGAAGGACGGAGCGCTTCTACCGCGACAACTTTCGGACGAACAGCACGACGGTTGCACCGCGTTGCCTGAGGCAACCGCTGCTCCCGAATCACCGCAAAAGTTACGAAATGCGCTCCCGTGATCGGCATGGCCTTCGACGCGCACAGCGAAAATCCCTCTCCCTCGCTGCTCAACGGGGCTCGCGACAGGCCACACCGCGTCGAACGATAGACCACGTGCATCGCGCGTCGCATTTTTGCGAGAAAGCGAAGCCGATGCGGGCCCGTGACGGGTTGACGGGGACGGAAAGGTTGTAGATAATAGACGCATGGATCCAGTTCGCGGTTCCCGCACACTCTTTTTTTCTGATTCGCCGACCACCCCCAGGCCTGCATTCGGACGACGCGTCAGTACACCACCACTCCAACCCTCCGCCACGGACCGCGAAACCGTCAGTTTCGGCACGCAACTCCAGGCCCAACCAACGCACGTCCCCATCCTCCCAGAGGAGAAACCGGCAGAGCGCCCGTGGGCTGCCGCGCCCGACCATATGTTCACGAAACCCAATGGTCCCCTGTTCGCCCTTGACCAAGAAGCGCCCACCCCGACGGAGCGCCCGACCATCCACGACATGTATCACGACGTGGGGCTTTATCGCAGCAAGACGACCGACGAGGTGGTCGGCGACACGCTTCGTATCCTGTCAAGCAACAAAATCGTCGGGCACAGCCAGAAAGGGGCCCAGGTCAGCGCCAACGCCGGCCCTACGAACTGGTTCGAGTCGGCCGTCACGCTACGCATCAAGCAAACCCCGGACGAGGTCGGTGGGTTGCTTCCCGACTCGAACAGCCCACGACAGGCAAACTGGTACGGCACGTTCAGTCGCGCGCCCATCGACCTCGACGCCAGGCGCCTTGAAGTGCTCGTGAACGGCGACACCCCCGAGGAAGTGTCTGAAATGGAGACCCGCATGCGAGGGGAACTTGCGGCAAAAGGGCTGGGCCACATTCCCGTCGTTCCCATCGGAAACTTTCTCCAACAGCGCTTCCACGAGATTGCACGACATCTTCCCGAGGGCGAGCGGGAAACCTTTGTGCAGGACATGTCTTCGTCGCCTTTCTGGACCCAGAAACAGGTCGGTGAACTGGCGGGGAACATGGGCGACGCCGCATTTGCAAACTGGCGTCAGACCGTGGTGCCACGCCTCTACCAGGAGGGGCATGACACGATTCAAAAGTCGGTCGCCCGGAGCGGCAAACCCGAAGAGGGAGACGAACTGGCCAGTCGCTTCCTGCGCGACGCGAGTCACTTGAGCGAAGGAGAAATGCTCACGCTCGCTCACCGTCTGACCCAGCCATACACGTACGCCATCTACTCGGTGATCGACGGCTACCAGTTGTACGGAAACGGCATCCAGAACGCACTCCAGACTCAACCTTCCGGCTAGACGAAATTCCGCGAAAGGGAAGAGAAGTCGCCGAGCGTTCAAGGAAGATTGTGCGATGGAGCCTTTCGACGCAATCCACCTCCGCTACGAACGTCTGATAGAGACGCTGGTGGCTGTTCTGGCATCACGCCACCCGATTCGGGTGAAGCAGTGCGAACGACTGGAATAACTCGTCAAACACACCGCGCGCCGAACAGGTCTATCGCACGAGTTGACCACGCGTGCGTGCCGCACCGTGAAAATGTACACCGCAGGGCTGCTCCTGTGGGACGAAGAGAGACGTCTCGGTCGGAGGCTTTCCCTGGACCCGACGGCGATGCCCATCACGGGGATCGCCAGCCTGACTCACCGCGTTGACCAGATCGTGCACACCCTGCTGAGCGGGATCGAAGGGCTCGACCCTTACGTATACCTCGTCGTTGCGCGCCACGAACGGTTTGAGGCCAGCGGCTCGCCCCACGCTCGTGACGGGCAAGAGAGTCCCGTGGAGGCGCGAATTCTGGCCGTGGCCGACGCGTACGTCAGCCTGGTCACGCCGGGGACTCGTCGCGATGCTCTCTCGCATCAAGATGCGATCACGCGGCTCCGCGCCCAGGCGGGATCTCGTTTCGAGCCACGCCTGGTCGAGGCAGTTGCGCGTGCCGTGAGTGACGTGAACTGGACGCCGAAACCCCTGCAGGGCACCGGCGTCACCCTGGACAACGCC
>JAJXVI010000407.1 GCA_021782195.1 bacterium
TCTCAGGCGAAACGCTCAACTCACCGGCCTTCGGCGCGCTCGGATCAACCTCGGAAGTCAGCCTCGCCACGTTCATCCCATCTCGACGCGTGTTCATCCTCCGAAAACACGAGTGAGCCAGGCCTCCAGGGAAGAAGTCAACCGGCCCGGCCGGTTCCCGTTCTGTCGAACGGGAGCAATCCGGCAGGGCTGATCCGCCGGTCATTGACGGCGCGGCAACTCAGGAAGGAAGTTCGTGGAGATCTCCGGCGATGGCGTTGAGTGCACTCAGCACCTGCACGTCGTGTCCGTCGACCTTGACCGACTTCCAGACCTTTGCCACGGTCCCGTCGGGAGCGATGAGAAAAGTGCTGCGCTGGATTCCCATCGATTTTCGCCCATACATGGTCTTTTCTCGCCACGCCCCGTAACGCTCCGCAACGTCGTGCCCCTCATCTGCAAGAAGAGAGAAAGGGAGCGCATACTTGCCGCGAAAGCGACCGTGGCTCTTGACGGAGTCAGGGCTCACGCCGAGCACCACAGCCCCCCGCGCCACCATTTCCGCGTCTCGGTCACGGAAGGCGCAGGCTTCACGCGTGCACCCCGGCGTGTCATCCTTCGGGTAGAAATACAGCACGACCGGTCGCCCGCGAAAACCAGAAAGTCTCACCGGTTCACCCGAGTCTGAAAGCAACTCGAAATCCGGGGCCACGACGCCTGCTTCAAGAAACTCACCCATGAAAAGATCTCCTCACTTAACTTGAACCCGATGACTGCAGGAAAACACAAACTCGCGTGCCTGCAGCAGGTTCACTGCGACGGGGTCAACTCCCTCTCCTTGCTTGCTCCGGTAAGACCGTCCCTGGCGTGCCCGCCCACCGGCACGCCAGGTGTCCCGAGCAGGTCGCCCACCACACCAAGTCGCAGGTCCTCTCCGGCACGCAAAGTAACGGTGAAGGCAAGAAGCGTTCCACTCGCGCGCCGAAGTTCCACGGTCATGTTTCCGGCCGGCCACTCGAGAATCCCGGGGGTCAGGCCGTACGGTTTGCCGTTTACCCACACCTCGACGCCGCGCTGGAACGTGTGGATTTCCAGGCGCCCCTTGCCCGCAGCCTTCAGTGCGGCACTCCCCTGCGTAACGGTTGCGGAGGTCCATCCGATCGGCCTGCCACGACCGATCAACGTCAATGCCTGAATCACCTCACGAGGCGAAGGAAGGGACAGAACCCTCCCACGAAGCCGCCCACCGGCACCGATGACAACGCACTGTGGAAAGACCTCCGGTATCCCATACTGCGAAATTGCCGTGCCGTCATCGAAGAGAAGAGGGGCATCGAGCCGGGCTTCGTGGGCCTGTGTCGCAGCCAGCGAGCGTGCTTCGTCGTCAGCGCTCGTGACAATCGCCGTCACGCAGGCCTGATTGCCGACTGCGCGAGCAACGGCAGCGATTTCTCGAAACTGCTCAGGGTTCGTCGCAGCGCCTGGTTGTACGAAGAATGCAACAGTCGGCCGTCGCTTCGCCGGCAGTGAAACTGGCCGCAATGCTTCATCGAGCAAGGTCACCCGAATTGCCGGGTCTCCGGCCTGTCCGCGAATCACGTACAACCCGACCCGCCCGGCGGGCGCTTCAGAATTCGGAGACACCGATGACGTGGGGGGGGGAGACACGACCGATCCAGTGTCGTCCGATGTCGGCTTCACGACTCCACCGGGCGCAGGAGGGGCATTTGAAGCGATAACCGGGGGGGGGCGGTGAAATCGAGCGACGGTTTCGGGATGCTTCTTGATCCAGGCGACGACGTTCTTGATCCGGTCACGAGTCAGCGGATGATCCGCAAATGCACCACCGTGATGTTGACCGTGAGCCGCGGCCTGCAACTTCTTGAACAGGGTCAATGCGGCTTCGGGGTCGTAACCGGCACGCGACATGGTTGCCAGGCCCTCCATATCGGCCTGCGTCTCCTGTCCACGACTGTATCCGCTCTGAAGCGCATGCTGGATGATCTGGCCGATCGGGCCTGGGCCGAGCAGAATCGAGATGAAGATCCCCTGCATCTGGGCGTGCTCAATCTTGTGTTTTGCGTGATTCAACGTCACGTGGGCAATCTCGTGCGCCATGACAAATGCCAGTTCATCGTCAGTCAGATCGAGCGAAAGAAGACCACGATTGATAAAGAACAGGCCGTTCGGCAACGCAAAGGCGTTCGGTGCGGGATTGTTGAGCACGCGCATCCGGAGCGTCCACCGCGTGGGTCGCGCGGCCGCCGCAATTCTGGAAAATATCGGTTCCAGACGCTCCAGGATGGCCGGATCTCGCACCAGACCGTAACGCGACTCGACGCTGAAGGCATACTGGTTTGCGTAGCGGTCAAGCACAGCGTCGCTGACGGCCCAGGCACAACGAACCATTCCAAGCATCAGAATACAGACCGCCATGAAAATGCCGGCGCGGTCCATGCTGGTCCGGGCACGCGTGGCACCGACGGAACGGTCTCGCAATGAACGGATGCTGCGCTCCATCGCAGTCCGGAAGAACAACTTATCCGCGTGTTCGCTCTGCCTTGCAGCAGAAGAACGTGCTCGAGTCAGGCACGCCATCACGACGACATCTCCAACACGTCAAACGTCGCTACAATCTGACCCCGAAAACTGCTGCGCCGGCGGGGGACGGCTGCTCCGGTGTCTCGCAACCCCTCGTTCTTCAAGACTTTCCCGGAGTTCCCTCTCTCGTGAACAAGACAGTGCTTCCCAGGACGACGCCACGATGCACGAGGAATCGGCCCTGCCTGTTACCGAAAAGAGAACCCCATCCATGGAACTCCTTCGCCTCTATGCCATGCCCGCTCTTCTTGTCCTGTGCGCCTGCGTCATGGTTGCCCAGGAAATCAGAGTCCTGCTGCAAAGCAAGAACCGACACCCGATACGTTTCATCCGACGAATCTTCAGTGCCTCAGCCATGTTCTGGATTGCCGCAAGACTCCATTTTGGCCATCTCGCTCCACACGGTGGGGCCTCGCCGGCAGAGGTGATCCGGGAATTTCACTACTGGGTAGACGTTCTCGAGCTGGGCCTCCTGCTGGTGGTCCTCGCTGTATGGGACGCCATCGAATCGGTGCGAAACCTGCACCGCGAAGTCGAATACGTTGCGCGCAAGGAAATTGAAAGCCTTCAGGAACACTTGAAGAGCCGTTCATGACTCACTGACGCGTGCTTCACCGCCATCGTCCCGAGGTGGAACACCACCTCGGGACGTCGCCGACAGGGGCGGGCTATTTCTTGACCTGCGCCTGGCAGTACCAGCGATTTGCGTGCGTGACGTGCACACGGACACGGTCTCCCACCATGTTTCCGGCGTGAAGAACCTCGACGATCTGTCCGTCGATGACCGTCAGGCCGCTCTGAAGATTCGAGCCAAACGTATCATCGATCAGGCATTCATATTCCTGTCCTGTGCGCAGGGGACGCAGGCGCTCCTCCGCTTCACGCGCGCTCATTGTCCCCACATCCACCCGGTCGCGAGAGGAATCTCGGTCGGTTCGAAGGTGTACGGGGCGGCGAATCGTCTTCTCCAAGCGCTGCATCTCCTCACCCTCCCATCCAAGCATGAGAAGGCCGACACGGGGATGTACCACAAGCTTGACCGCCTCCGCACGAGCGTCCAACGCCACTCTTCGCAGGTCTCGCTCGGCACGAATGCGCACGGTCTGGAAGGTGTTCAGGGTTCCGACGCCCTTGCAGTGCGGACACGTCTCCCGCAAAGTGTCCTCAAGGTCACGACCAACCCGCTTGCGTGTGATCTGCACAAGCCCGAGGTCGGTCATGCCGACCAGGTGAGTCGTGGTCCTGTCTCGCTT
>JAJXVI010000408.1 GCA_021782195.1 bacterium
CTCTCGAGATGCTCAATCGTGTTCACGCGTATCTGCGTGCAATCCGGTCACACATGCCCGCGTGGTACGGTCGTTCGGTTCGAGACGCCATCGAGGCGTATGCCCTGAACGTACGCTGGCGCATGGGGGACCACCCCGTGGAAGAGGCGCGTCGCCTGGTCGATAGCGAACTGCCACCCGTCGCTGGCGGAGAGCCCGGCAAGTCGTATCTCAGCGTTGAAGCCGTGGGATGGTTGCTTCCGGTGCTCTCCGGAGATGCTGCCTCCGCCTCGGAGAACGCACGATTGCGTCAATTCCTCGAGAATCGTGTGGTTGAAACCGCCGGTACCGCGAGCTTCCGCGTTGACTATGGGGACGGGCAGTACCTGCTACTTGGAACCAGTCGACGCGCTGACGCGATTGTCTTGCAAGGCCTCATCGAGACCGACCCCAGGAGCGACCTCATTCCAAGGATCGTCCGCGGTCTGCTAGCTCACCGCACGGCCGGCCGTTGGGACAATACCCAGGAAAATGTCTTCGTGCTGCTTGCACTCGATCGCTATTTCAACACCTACGAGAAGCAGACGCCCGACTTTGTCGCGCGTATCTGGCTGGGTTCGAGGTATGCAGGCCAACAGGTCCTGAAGGGCCGCTCGACCGACCGCTTTGCCTTTCACATCCCGATGAGCGAGGTGCAGCAGGCAAAGGGGGGAAGCAACCTGATCATCCAGCGTCACGGTACCGGGCGCCTCTACTATCGAATCGGAATGCAGTATGCGCCGAAGACGCTGATTCTACACCCGCTGGACGCCGGTTTTACCGTGGCCCGTCGCTATGAGGCCGTCGACAACCCGCAGGACGTCAAGCATCTTCCGGACGGAACCTGGCTTGTCAAGGCCGGGGCGCGCGTGAGGGTGCGTGTGACCATGGTCGCACCATCACGGCGAACCAACGTAGCCCTGTGCGACCCGTTGCCCGCTGGTTTTGAACCCCTCAACCCGTCCCTCCCGATGCAGGGAGCTCCCCCGGGCGGTGACGAGTCTGTCTATCGTGAGGGAGTACCAACCCGCTCGCCGTGGTGGAACTGGTGGATTCCCTGGTACAATCACGAGAACCTGCGGGACAACCAGGCGGAGGCGTTCACCAACCTGCTCTGGGACGGAGTCTACGAATACACCTATGTGGCTCGTGCGACGACGCTCGGTCGATTTGTGGTGCCGCCCGCGTATGCCGAGGAGATGTACAGTCCGGAGGTCTTCGGACGCTCGGGCACCAGCTTCGTCGAGATCCGCTGACGCCGTCTGACGCGCTCTGTTGCTGTCTGTATGGCGCGCTCTGACGGAAACGCGAACGTTCGCGCCAGTCCCGTCCGAACAACGGCCGTGGATACCCCGACCGCCTGCCGGTTCGGGGTATTCACGGTTGTGGGCGACCCTGGCGCGTCGTCAGCCTCCGGGCAGGATGGTACGCGCTCATTGCGAAAATTCCACGGCACATCTGCCTGAGAGGGTGTGCCCGTGTCGAAGAAACCTCGCTCGAATGTTGCTGTCGTCGCGCCACCATCGCCTGAGAAGCTGTTGCGTCCGAATCCGGGAGGGGTGATCACGGCGGTGGCGGCCATCGATGTGGGCTCGAATGCCATCCGAATGGCCATTGCAAACGTGGGCCGGGGGGGCGAGATCGAGATCGTGGAGTCGCTGCGCGAGCCTGTTCGTCTCGGCCGGGACGCCTTCACGAGCGGAGTTCTGCAGGAGGAGACCGTGGCGCGGGCGCTCGAGGCGCTTGCGCGGTTTCGTGAGTTGCTCGACCGTTATGCCGTGGGCGTGGTCCGTGCCGTGGCGACCAGTGCCGTGCGCGAGGTGGCCAACCGTGATGTGTTCGTCGACCGGCTGGCAAGGGATGTGGGCATCGATCTTGAGGTCATCGGCGGCGAAGAGGAAGCCCGACTGGTCACTCTGGCTGTTTCACGCGTGATCAACGTGCGCGGGCGCTTCGCGATGTTGTTTGACATCGGAGGCGGAAGCGTTGAGATTACCCTGTTGCGCGACGGCGAGATTCTGGCGACCGAGACCTTTCGTATGGGCACTGTGCGCCTGTTGGAGCGCTTCGGCAGGGATGGCGTCACGGACGCCGTCTTCTTCCAGCAGGTTCGGGAGTACGTAGACCTCTCGCACAGCTGGATTGATGCACAACTCGCAGCGTACGGTCCTTCCGCGCGCGTAGACCTCTGCGTGGGCACGGGAGGTAACTGTGAGGCACTTCGTGACCTGGCAGTCGGCCTGGGCTCGTCCGCTGGAACCGTGTCGGCGGCCCACCTTGACGAGATCACCGAGCGCCTCCTGGGGGCGTCGCTGGAGGGTCGCATGCAACGTTTCGGCTTGCGTCCGGACAGGGCGGACGTCATCGTTCCCGCAGCCCTCATCTGCCAGCATCTGGTGAGACGTGTGGGGATATCCGTGCTGACGGTGCCAGGGGTCGGTTTGCGTGACGGTGTGCTGGCCGACATGGCGCGAGACCTGCAGGTTCAGGGACACGACATGCATCGTGACCAGGTCATCGCCTCCGCCTGCCAGCTGGGTCGTCGATACCACTTTGACGAACCCCACGGACGCTGTGTCAGTCGCCTCTCCCTCGAACTTTTCGATCAGACGGTCGCCGAACACCGGCTGGGGGAGGAGCCTCGCCTTCTTCTCGAGGTTGCTGCACTGTTGCATGACGTGGGAACCTATGTCAGTCTCAGCAGCCATCACAAGCATGCGGCCTACCTCATCAACGCATCGCCGATCGTTGGCCTTTCAGAGGCACAGCGCGCCCTCATTGCGAACGTGGCGCGCTATCACCGGAAGGCGCATCCTACACTCCGCCATCCGCCTTATGTCCTGCTTTCGCCGCGCGATCGCGTGACCGTGACCCGGCTTGCCGCCATCCTTCGTCTTGCCGACGCACTCGATGCCGAACACGCAGGCAAAGTGAAGTCCGTTCTCGTAGAGTTCAGGAAACCGCGAATGTATCTGCACATTCGCGGTGAAGGCGACCTGTTGCTCGAGAAGTGGGCGGTAGGCCGTAAAGCACAACTGTTCGAGGAGGTTTTCGGCGTAAGGGTTGCCATTGAGAGCAGCAGCGCCTGCTCATGAAAACTGCTTCCACCGACATGAAACTGCCCGGTCGCCTGATTGCTGTCGAGGGACTTGACGGGTCCGGCAAGTCGACTCAGATATACTTGATCAAGCGCTGGCTGGAGATCCAGCAGTACAAGGTGTTCTTCACGGAATGGAACTCTTCGCCGCTGGTCAAGAAGGCCACGCGCAATGGCAAGAAGAGGAAGCTCCTCACTCCGACGACGTTTGCCCTGATTCATGCGACCGATTTTGCCGATCGCTACGAGCGACAGATTCTGCCACTGCTCCACGCCGGCTATATCGTCCTAGCGGACCGCTACGTGTACACGGCCTTCGGACGCGACGCGGTGCGCGGGTGCGACCGTTCCTGGATCCGCAGGATCTACAGTTTTGCCCGGCCGCCGGACATCACGTTCTTTTTCAACGTTCCTCTTAACGTTGCGCTCAACCGCATCCTCGAGGGGCGCCCCGTGCTGAAGTGGTATGAAGCCGGGATGGACCTCGGGCTCTCTCTCGACCCGTATGAGAGTTTCCGTATCTTTCAGGGAAGAATTCAGCAGGAGTACCTGAAGATGGCGGGCGAGCTTGGCTTCCTCACGATTGACGCAAGCCTGTCGCCGCACAGTCAGCAGCGCGAGGTGCGGCGTTTGTTGCAGGAGCGTATTGAACTCGAGCGCTTTCGATGGCCGGTCCAGGTCGTGCCACAACTCCGGGAGCATTC
>JAJXVI010000409.1 GCA_021782195.1 bacterium
GAACCTGCCCTCCCTGCGGCGCTTCGGGTACACACGGCGATCAGTGAGACGCGTGCCAGCACACCCTGAATGCACTTGACCTGGTAGACGCCCGATGTACATTCTGCGGCACCCCCCCTGAAGTGCACGATACCGAACATTGCTTCTTCAAATGGTCCGCCTTTACAGAGCCCCTCAAGCAGTGGATCGCCGACAAGACGTGGTGGCGTCCCAACGTCTATGCATTTACCCGACGCTACCTCGAAGACGGGCTTGTCGACAGCGCCATCACACGCGACATGGAATGGGGCGTACCAGTACCCGTCGAGGGGTTCGAGAACAAGCGCATCTATGTCTGGTTCGACGCGGTGATCGGGTACCTCTCGGCAAGCGTCGAATGGGCTGCGCAGAACGGTCAGCCAGACGCATGGAAACAATGGTGGGAGAACCCTGAGGCTCGATCCTACTACTTCATGGGGAAAGACAACATCCCGTTTCACACCATACGCTGGCCGGCAATGTTGATGGGGCGCGGAGGCCTCAACCTTCCATACGACGTGCCTGCCAACGAATACCTGAACATGGAGCGCCTCAAACTCTCCACGTCGCGCCACTGGGCCGTCTACGTACCCGATTTCCTGGAACGCTACGACCCTGACCCCCTGCGTTATTTCCTGACTGCGAACATGCCGGAACAGAGTGACACCGACTTTTCCTGGCGCGAATTCGTGCGACGCAACAACGACGAACTGGTGGCCAAGTACGGCAACCTGGTGCATCGCTGCCTGACCTTCACGCACAAACACTTCGAGGGTCGCCTGCCGACCGATCTCGCGACCATCACGGACGAAGACCGCGCCATTCTCCTGCGCGTGCAGGAAGCGTTCCAGACCGTTGGCGCGATGCTCTCGCGATGCTCCTTCAAGGAGGCCATTCGCGAGTTGATGGCCGTATGCCAGGACGGCAACGTCTATCTTGATGGGCAGGCCCCCTGGAAGAGCGTCAAGACCGATCGTGCGCGCGCGGCCCGCAGCATGCACACCATTCTCAACGCGATCAACGGTTTGCGCACGCTGTTCATGCCCTTTCTACCCGATACTTCGACCCGCCTGGGCACATTATTGAATGTTCCGGGCCAGCAACTGCAATGGAACTATGAGCCACTCCCAGACGTTCTAACCCTTGCCCCCGATCCAGCCCCCCTGTTCAAAAAACTCGATGACAGTGTCGCTGAAGAGGAGATTCGCCGACTCGAAGAACAGAGCGGTCGGCACGTTTCAAGCACCTGAAACGCCACCGCAACCGAATCGATGCTGCAGTAAATGGCACAGTGCAGCCCGCATAAGGAGAGACCGTTCCCGGTCGCAAAACCACAGAGACATGGAACGCCAGTTTGCTCCGCCGCCCGCGCGGCGCGTAAGAAAGGGCTCATTCGCACCATACGGTCTGGCCGTCGAGTTGATGAGCGGAGAGTCGCTCGACGTGCCGTACGGCGCGATTCTCTGTACCTTCACCGGTCGCATCCAGCCCCAGACCGCGCTCAAACCGCGCGGCGAGGAGAAGAAGGCGGCTGCGGGTCTCGGAAGCCTCATCGGCCTTCCTTCCTTCTCCAGCAACAACTCCCAACCCGGCGTGCCGACGGTGGTTGAAGCAGCCTTCTTTATCCTTGATCTACACGTGGCTTCTTCACCCGAAGCGCCGGCGGGTCCGCTTCGGTTTGAATCCAAGACCACCAACATGCGAAGTTTTCTCGGCGACGAAGGCAGTTACTCTTCCGACCTGAACTTTGTCACGCTCCTTCGCCGCCTCGCGCCGCTCATCCCGTCGGCATTGCCCCCGTCGGTCACCGAGGTGGTACAGAAAGGGCGACATGCCCTGCACAACTATTCGACTCGCGATGATTTCAATCTGTCCTCAAGACGAGCCCTGAGCCGGTGGACGTCCGGGGCGGACGCCCCACCCGTCGAACCCGTCAAATGGGAAGAACCACCCGTACAGGAAACGGTGCAGGACAACTCCGGGCTTGTCTGGTCAATCGCGTCACCAGCGGCCGCGTCACCAGCGGCCGAGTCACCAGCGGTCGCGTCACCAGCGGTCGCGTCACCAGCGGCCGAATCACCAGCGGTCGCGTCACCAGCGGCCGAATCACCAGCGGCCGAATCACACACTCAGGTCATCGAAACGTTCTCATCGCCTCCCCAGGAACCGTCGCTTGACGAGTCGCCGCAGGCTGCCTACGACAGGTTCTCAAACATGGAAGCCGCGGCCAGAGCCGAGCAAAACAGGCAACTGATCGTCGCAGCGGTGGCCATTGTTGGAGCTGTGGCTGTTCTCGCACTTCATTTCCTGTGATGAGCACCTCGCCCGGACCGGCGCGTCTGGGCGAGAAGTGAGAAGAAGGCACCACGTCGCTTCCTCCGCAAATCACCCGCCGCACGAACGATGCGTGATCCGCCAGTGATCCATTGAACACCTGGCATCGAAACCGCGCTTTTGCCGCGGGAACCCACGCATCTGTGAAGGCTCTTTCAAAATCAAGGGCGAAGGCTCCACCTTGTCATGATGAACGCTGATGCCTGGAACAAACGATATCAGGAAAAAGAAAGCCTGTGGGTCGCAGCGCCGGACCGCGGGCTCGTTGAACTGGCCGAACGTCTCACACCCGGTGTGGCGCTTGACCTGGGAGCCGGAGAAGGAAGAAACTCCCTGTACCTCGCCTCGCACGGCTGGAAGGTCACCGCCGTCGAGTTCTCTTCGGTGGCGATTGAACGGCTCCAAAGACTCGCAACCCAACAGGGTGTGAACCTCGATACGGTTCAGTCCGACATCTTCACCTATCTTCGAACCACGCTTCCAGCGGTCGATCTGGTCGTGGTCGCCTATCTTCACTTTCCTCCGGAAGACAGAAACGAACTCTATCGCCTGCTGAGTGACGCCGTGATGCCAGGAACACACCTCTGCCTCATCGGACACCACGTCGAATCGTTCGGTCACGTCGGTCCACCCGATCCGGCGCGCCTGTGGAGCGAGAGCGACTTTGCCACATCGTTCCAGGACTTCGACACGCTGCTGTTGGAAAAGCGAATCGAAGGAACCGACCATGGACACGGCGACGCTCCGGTTCTGATCGCCTGGCTCCGAAAGAAGGTCCCGACTACCACCCAGTGAGCGTCCGCCCCAGGCGGCCGAACCCGGCCGTCCCGCCCTGATGCTCGATGCGCCCGCCCCCCCTCGGGGATCCCCAGCGGCCCCAACCCTGAGGAGAGGGTGGCGCACCCCCGACAGACCCGAAAAAACCACGTTCCACACACAGCAGGGTGCGCTGCTCCGACACAACCCCGTACCGACCGCTGACTCTTCCCACACGTAAGAACACTGCGGGAAGCGAGTTGCCAGTGCCTCCTCCACCGCGAACCCAGCACGAAAGAAGAGGCGACCCGTGACCAGGAAGCGCATGCACCAGAGCATACGACCCGCGTTGAGCCGCAAACGCGCAGTTGTTTCCCTTCCGTTCAGCGCCCTGCGTGCTCGTTGGGCACGAACAGTCACGCGCACCGGCTTCACCCTGATCGAGGTGATGGTTTGCATTGCCATCATTGCGATCATCGAGGCTGCACCGGTTCCCGCAAGAAACGGCATCCACTTCCTGGCAGTCCAGACTGGCTATCGCAACGCCTTGCACGATGCCCGCTCCAGCATCGACGCACTGCGCGCCACCCCGTTGGGTACACTGCCACCGCAAGTGCTCACGGTTCCACCTTCCGGCGTGATCCGTCTCGGGGCCTCGTTCCTGGTTCCGAACAGCGTGCGGGTGTTCACGGTAGCCGGCCGTCCA
>JAJXVI010000410.1 GCA_021782195.1 bacterium
TGCATGGCGGAGCGCGTTTTCGGCATCAAGACAAGAAGCACTGTCTCGATCGTTGTGCGTCCACGCAGGGTTTCCGCCAGGAGGTCGACAGCAACCTCACTGGTTCGCTCCGAAGCTCCAATGACCAGTATCCGGTCGCTTACAACCAGAACGTCCCCTCCTTCGAGCCCGGGGATGTGAATGCGACGTCTCAATGCCTCCATGGCAAGCTCGTCGAAATAGAAGAAGTGGTCACGGTCCAGCTTTAGACGCGGGTGGAAGGCATAGGCATACTTCAAAAGCAGTGGCTCCCGCTTTCGCGCGGGAAACGACATGTTGCTCAGCAGTGCACCATTCCCCACGACCACGAGCGGGTCTCGCACGAAGAAGAGATTTGCGAGAGGACTGATGAGGTAGGGGTTCCAGGTCATCTGGCCCCACTCCAGCGCAGCGTGTCGCGCGTGACGGTCAGCATCACAAAACGAGTTCTCCAGGCCACGAATCGCCGTATGTGCCAGCTCCACCGCTCCGAGCGAACTCAGATACTCGACAGTTTCATTTCCAAGATGCTCGGTAAGAGCGAGGGTTTCAACGAGAGAGTGACGGGTCGAGGGTTCTTGCAGTGCTTCTTTGAGGACGTCCTCGATGTCGAGTACCTCGTCCGCGACCTTTGCCAGCAACTGCCTGAAAAGACTGTGCTCGTGACGGGCTGCTTCACCGAACAGGATGTCGTCAAACAGCATCTCACCCATCATTGAGGGGATCATCCGGTCCATCTCCTCACCGGGATGATGAATCATCACTTTGCGAAGCCGGCCCACCTCGGAGTGAACCGACAGGCGCAACGGCTCTGGTTGGTGCGTGGGGTTGGCGGGGGCACTGGCTTTCTGCCTGTGGGGAATCTGGATTTCAGTCACGTATCAGGTATCTACTCCACGTGTTGGATGTGGTCACTCGGAAGTTGCTCGAGAAGCCTCGCAATTGCCGCATCGACGGCCGCAGCGTTCTTGCTGTCAAAGGTCAGCATGACTTTGTATGGAAGATCGACATCAAAGACGGGATACGATCCAAGATCGACCTGCTGAAACGCTTGCTCCACCTTGTCAAGCACCGGTGCGATGTCGCTTTCCAGCGCCCTCAAGTAGACCCTGCGCGAAATGAATGGCGCAGTGGCAAAGCGGTTCTGGATCGACAGAAATTCTTGTCGCAACAGGTCTGGCACACCGGGGAAAACCGTGACATTGCGCACCGTCACGACGGGAAGCTGGATACCATCATCGTAGAATATCTCCGCTTCTTCGGGAACATCGGCCATCTTGAGGACGACTTCAGTCGTACGAGGACCGTAATAGCGTTTCAGCAGATCGACGAGCAATGCGTTGCGGACGACTCGTTGACCGAATGCAGTTGCCACACCTTCTATGGTCCGGTCATCGTGGGTCGGACCCACTCCGCCTGAAGTAAATACAAAGTCGTAAGAACGGCTGTGGCGCGCAGTGGCTTCGGCGATTAAATCTATCTCGTCGGGAACAACGTCGATGCGTCGCAGCGACACTCCCAACCGCCGCAACTCGCTCGCGAGGAAAGGGGAATTTTCGTCGCGTACCTTGCCACTTAGAATCTCATTACCGATTACGATGACTCCGGCGGTTCGATGTTCAGGGATGCGCTCGCGCGAAATGACGATCAACCTCACTCCTGGAAAAAAGTGATCAAAGGTGGTTTCATTCGAGTTGGGGGGACAGGGGTGACCATCGGTGCACAGCCCGAGTGTTCAATCGACCCGCCTGCTCGAAATCCAGGACGACTCATACGGTCCCGAAGGAAACGCAGACAACCGAGCCTGGTAGTTTCCGTCACGTCGCTTCTGCGTGTGAGACAAGATCCCTCTTGGAGCAGTGTACCTTCGTACTGTTGCAAATCGCACTGGGAAGCAGAAGGGCGGCAGCGAGATCGTATGGCTGCTGCCGCCCCGGGGATTTGCCCGCACGCGCGAGGAACGCGTGGCATGCGCGGGTCATGTGCTTCGGAAACTATCCCCTCTGCCCTGCACCACTCATGCCTTGACCACCCTGACCATTCAGGATCTGCTGTACCTGTCTGTCGATGGATGGATCAATCTGTGCGCCTTCCTGTTTGAAGTTGCTGTAGTCGGAGCGGAGCTTCTCGACCGGATTCTGTCCGCTGTTCCCCTGCTGGCCTGCGCCGGTTTGAAGCCCACCCTGGCCCTGGGGCTGCCCCATACCGGCCGCCATCCCGGAAGCTCCAGCCTGACCGCAATGCTGGTCTCTACCCTGATGCCCTTGCTGGCAGGCGTTGATGTCCTGTTGCAATACCTGGTTCGGGTCTTGCGACTGGCCTGTGCTACCCACGGGTGCTGTGTTGCCTGCAGGTGAGCTACTGCCTGCAGGTGCGCTTCCGTTTCCGGATCCCGACTGTTGCGGCTGCTGTTGTTGGTTCTGCTGATTCTGCTGGTTCTGGTTCGCCTTCTTGTCGTGATCGTGATCATGATCGTGGTGGTGATGGTGGGCCTTGCCATGATCATTTTTCCAGTTGCTGATCCCGTTGGTGAGCGAAGTGCTGCTGTTGTCCTGCGTGCCCTGTGGGTTGCCAGCTTCCGCAGAGATGTTTGTTGAATCTGTCGGAGCAGTGGTGGTCGCCGATGCTGATTGCTGGGTGCCGGCCGTCTGTGGGGCGCTTACGCCTCCGGTCGAAGCAGTAGAAGATGCCTGGCTTGAAGAACTCCCCGATCCTACCGCACCGATCTGGCTGATGGAATCTGACACTTGCTCTATCTCCTGTCTCTGCGGGTCTTGCGACGTCCCGCACCTCTGATGACATTTCTTCACGACACAGAATCCTGTGACAAGCGCCACATGTAAACACTCTGTAAACTTTTTCAAAAAATGTAAACAAAATGTTAAAATATGTCGTGAGACGGTAGCGATTCTCTGCCAATGATAAGGAGGCTGTCCGATACCTGCAAAGTTGTACGACGTGCGTCAATGTCTGCGCGCGCAGATGCCTGTCCCGGATCCTGGCTACCTCGGCATGTGGCTGTTGCCTGGACGGGTGGTAACGGTCGGAACGTTGCCGGTCCGCTATCGGCGAGAATCGAGTGTTGCGGCGCCAGTAGCGGCAAAGGTCACCATTCGCCTGATGAAGTCGAGATAGATTTCTCCTACCTCAATGCCGGACGTTTGCACTCTACTACGACCCCAGTCGACAATGCCGCCGCACCAGTGGGGTGCGAGGTCGCTGGCAAAAGCCACGGTATGTCCGGCACCTCCCTTACCGGTTACCAGCATCGGATGCATGGCACCAAGACTCATTACCGGGGTATGGCTTCGACCGCGACAACGGAGTTCGAATGCGTTCAATACCACGGTTGCGCCTGCGCGAGGAGTCAACTGGTTGTAACCTGCGATCACGGGAGGTCGTCGAAAGCTCAACCCGTCAATGACGGGATGAGAGGAAGCGGGCCACAGGACGAGACCGGTGGGAGCGTTGCGCCGGTCGTCCCGAGCTGACATACGCACCGGTAGCAGGTCGGCTACCGAGGTATTCCGGTACTGACCGTCAAGTCCGGTAAACGAGGCCCAGCCTCCCAGCATGACAAGGCCGACCCCTTCGTCGCGAACCAGACGAGCGATGGCTGCATCGCCATCGGTTCCAAGTCGTCGAGCAGGATAGTCGCTCAAGAGTACGACGTCGTAGTGGCGCTCTCTCTCCAGCAAGCGCTCAGGTGGCGGCTCTGTGCAGTCCCGGTGCTCGTATTCGAATCCTCCCCACTGCAAAGCTCCAACAATGTAGCGAGCCGATGAGTGACGA
>JAJXVI010000411.1 GCA_021782195.1 bacterium
GACATCGTCGGGTTTTCCTGCAGCTATGAACTCGACTTCGTACACCTGTTGAAAGTGCTGCATCTGGCCGGGATTCCTCTGCGCGCCGAGGATCGTGACGAGACCTGGCCCTTGATCGTGCTTGGCGGCGCCATTTCGCTGCTGAATCCGGAGCCCGTTGCAGACTTTGTCGATGCTATCGTGGTGGGTGAGGGGGAGGAGGCTGTGTTGCGCGTCGTCGAGGTCTGGCGTGACCTCGGAAGGTCGTCGCGTGACGCACTCCTCGAGTCGCTGGCGCAGATTTCAGGCGTCTATGTACCCGCGCTCTACTCGGTTTCCTATGACGGTCTCTACATTCGTGACCGAATCCCAAGCCGTGGCGCGCCGGAGGTGATTGAGCGGCAGGCCGTACAGACGCTTGATTTCAACTGTCACACATCCGTACTCACCCCGCACACCGAGTTTTCTCGCTCATTTCTTCTCGAAGTCTCACGTGGATGCCCGTACCTGTGCCGTTTCTGCGTTGTCGGTTATGTCTACACGCCCAATCGCTGGCGAGATCTGGAACTTTTGTGGGAGGCCTGCAAGATCGGTCTCGAGCACACCAATCGGGTCGGAATGCTGGGAGCGGTCGTCAACCTCTACCCGAAGATGCCGGAGTTGACACGTCGCCTGCTCGAGCGAGGGGCCCACTGTTCCTTTGCCTCCCTGCGGGCCGACAGCCTTTCTGACGCCGTGGTCGACGCGATTGAAGCAAGCGGACAGTCTACCCTGACCCTGGCACCGGAAACGGGCGACGCGGACCTGCGCTGGTTCATCAACAAACGCATGAAGGACGAGGCGCTTTTCCGAGCGCTTGAAAAAGGGGTGACCCGGGGGGTGCGCAACTACCGACTCTACTTCATGCTCGGCATCCCTGGCCAGAGCGAGCAGAATCTTCGGGACACGATCCGCATCATTCGCGACTGTCACCGTCTGATCCGCGAACGGGCACCGGCCGGCGCCACGCTGTCGGTGAGCGTGAGTCAGTTTGTTCCCAAAGCAGGGACGCCGTTCCAGTGGATGCCCCAGGCTCCGAGCGCGCAGGTGGAAGCCGACATGAAGCTTCTTGCTGCGAGCTTGAAGCGGACTCCCGCGCTGCGCCTGAACCTCGAGAGCCCGCGATGGTGTGCGATCCAGGGACTGTGCGCGCGTGCGGACCGGCGCCTGGGACGGGTGCTCGAGCAGGTGTATCAGGGGGCGTCGGCTCGCTCGTGGGAGCGCGCGATGGAGCGTGAGGGGCTCGACATGAAGGGCTTTCTTCACGCCGAGCGAGACCCGAGTCAGGCCATGCCGTGGGACGTCGTGCAGACGCCGGAACTGCGGGAACGCATGCGGCGGGAGTTGGAGCGGGCCAGGGAGTTCATGGCGACGCGCCTGAGCAATCGCGAGTCGGTGGCGATCCCGTGAGCGCGCTCGGAATGACCGCGTGCGGCATGACCGAGTCTGGAAGCGCCGCGACAGGCCTTTTTCGGCACCGTATGGAGTCTCCACATGAGTCCTGAGTCAAGCCCGTACACCGGGAGGTCGTGGGGGAATGCGAACGCGGTCCGTCGGGTGGAGACCCCGGGCCTGCCCCCCTACTATGTGTTTCCTCACCTGGAGCCGCACGTTTTCTGTGGTTTTACCACGCGAGCGGGAGGGGTCAGCGTGGCCCCGTTTGATACGCTCAATCTTGGAACGACCACGCGTGACGAGGCGGCATGCGTCGAGGAGAACCGCCGTCGCATGTCGGCCGCGTTCGGCCACGCGCTGGGCGCTTCCATCCGCCTGGAGCACGGCTGTCGCGTTGTGCGCGTCGACGCCGGCGAGTCGGTGGCCGACAAGCCCTGTGCCGACGCCGTGATTACCTGCGCGCGCCATCTCCCCGTCGCGATCTATTATGCGGACTGCGTGCCGGTCATCCTCGTCGATCCCCGACGGCGCGCGCTCGCCCTGGTGCACGCGGGTTGGCGTGGCACGATGGTGGAGGTGTCGGTCCGCGCCGTGGAAGCGATGCAGGAGGCCTTCGGAACGGATCCGGCCGATCTGCTGGGTGGGATCGGCTCTTCCATCGGACCGTGCTGCTTTGAAGTTGGACCTGACGTGAAGGACGTCGTGTGTGCGCGTTTTCCGCAGTGGCAGGAGTCTCTCGTCAGCGTGGACAAGGATCTACATACCCGTGTTGACCTCTGGAATCTGAATCTGCTCCAGCTTGAGCACGCGGGGGTGCCTCGGCGCAACATTGCAATCAGTCGCCTTTGTACAGCCTGCCGGGACGACCTCTTCTTTTCGTATCGCCGAGACCGAGGCCAGACCGGGCGCCTTGCCATGCTGGCCGTGCTGCCGTAGGGCCGACGTACCGTGATGACAGGAGGACTGGGGCCTTGGCCAAGGAAAAAATCATGGTGGTTGACGATGAGCGGAACATTGTTGAGCTCGTCAAGTACAACCTTGAAAAAGAAGCGTACGACGTCGTATGCGCCTACGATGGTCTGGAGGCGCTCAACGTCGCTCGTCAGGAGCGTCCCGACCTCATCATCCTTGACGTGATGCTGCCTGGTACCGGGGGTCTCGACGTCTGTCGAACCCTGCGCAAGGAAGTGCGCACGCCGATCATCATGGCGACCGCCAAGTCGGAGGAGATCGACAAGATTCTTGGCCTGGAACTGGGAGCCGATGACTACGTGACCAAACCGTTCAGCCCTCGTGAACTGGTTGCGCGCGTCAAGGCGGTACTTCGGCGTACGAGTTCGAAGGCCGAGGAGAAGGACGAACTCACCTTTGATCATCTGACCATCAACCTGGTCAAACATGAGGTGCGTCTACGCGGAGGCGAGGTCGAACTCAAGCCCAAGGAGTTTGATCTGCTCAAGTTGCTCTGTACGAATCCAGGCAAGGTATTCACTCGAGACTACCTGCTCGAGCAACTGTGGGGATATGACTACCTGGGCGACACGCGTACGGTTGATGTGCATATGCGTCGCCTGCGTCAGAAGATCGAGGAACAGTCGGCGTCGCCGCGGTATCTCAAGACCGTTCACGGGATCGGGTACAAGTTTCAGTTTGAAGACAAAGAATAGGCGTTTGCGCCTGTTTGCTGCGATTGGGGGTGCGGGTGGGGGCGTGCCTTCGGAGTGCGGAGGTCCTTCTTGCCCAAAAAAATCGTTGGTATCCTGACGGAGCACCTAGTAGAGAACATTGACGAGGCCTGCCTCGGGATTGACCGTGACGGAAGTATCCATTTTATCAATCGGGCAGCCTGCAGGTTGTTCGAGGTGAACGTCGAGCAGGTCACTGGTCAGAAGATCTGGGACGCGCTGCAAATGAACGACTTCACGCGCGCCTTCGTACGTTTTGTGAAGAGCGGGGAGGGGGGAGGGCGCGAGCAGATGATCGTGATGCCTGACCAGCGCGCCCTGCATGCGCAGTTTCAATCTGTCCGGCCTGGTGAAGGGCGCGTCGTGGGTGCGGTCGCGGTCTTGCGAGACGTGACGTCGGTCATGCGTATCGAGAACGACGTTGTGACCCTGGTGGCGCGCATTTCCGAAGAGGTGAAGGTGCCGCTGACGTCCATCAAGGGCTACGTGGAGACCCTGCTCGAGGGGGCGTACACCGAGCCGGCCGTGCTTCGTCGTTTCCTCCAGATCATCAATGATGAGACCAACCGTCTGGCCCGCCTTCTCGTGGGCCTGATGGAAGCAGGGGGCTCCCGCACCCCGGCCGAGGCTCCCCTTGGCGTGGTCGCGTTGGGACCACTCGTTCGCGACGTGGCCTCGAACCTCTCCCCCCTGGCCCAGCAGAA
>JAJXVI010000412.1 GCA_021782195.1 bacterium
CGCTTCTGGGAGACGCAGTTTCCGCAGCTCAAGCCCAACAAGAGCGGAACGGGACAGCGGCTCTATCGGCGGCGCGACGTGGAGACAGCGCTTGAAATCAAGCGGCTGGTTCACGCCGAGGGTTACACGCTGGCGGGCGCGCGGCAGGCACTGGTGCAGGTGCGCCAGGTGGCCCCGGAACCGGCACTTCCGCCTGTTTCCAATGAATCGCCTCAACGCCGCGATACGGTTGCCGCCACTATTGGCAGCGCCCGCGCTGAGCTGCGCGAGATTGTCGGCATGCTGACCGCGCCGCAGCCACAGCCTCCGCGCCGCCGCCCGCGCATGACGAGCCTGCAAACCACCACGGGCTCTCTGTTTCCGTCGTAGAATCTGCGCAAAACCGAATCCATAGCAAGCGAAGGCTGCGGTGTGCCCGTTTGCAGCGATGATTGCGGGCTGCGGCGGCGCACCGGATGGCGCACTGCGAAATGATCTGCAAACTTTTTGTGGAAAACCGCAAATCCTTTTCAAAGGGGGGGGGGGGGGGGGTAGGGGGGGTACCCGTCCACGAATCAGGGGGCCGTGATCCGACTGGCACGGCATGGGCCGGTTGCGGATTTCCGACACACTTTCCATTGTGCGCCTAAGCGGAGAAATACCCTGCAAATTGGGCGGAGGAATTTTTGAAGTGGCTGGGAGGTTTGTGGTTTCCCCCTGCTGATCCCGTATGCCCCAATGCGAGGCGCCTGGGGTACTCATTCTTTGTGGGAGAACCTGCCTTGCTTCCTCTGGCCGCTGGCCACTCGTCCTCGGTCTTACTTTAATTCCGCCAGACTCGCGTGCCGGAACAGCAGACCTGAGGCGGTGAACAACACGACGACGCCAGCATGCATGATCACCATATTTCGCGCGAGGTCGGGTGGCGCGCCTGAAGGCAGCATCACGGCAATCAGCGCAAGCGTCGCCGCCATCGCGAACAAAGTGCGGGCCAACCCTCGCGCCTTCAGCCGCGCCAGCCAGGCCCCAACGCCTCCCACTGCGAGCACGCTGTAGTACACCAGGTTGGCCGGATTGCCCGAGTCGGCGACATGGACCATGTTGAACCATCCCAGGTCGAACCCGGCAAACAGCGCCACACCAACGCCCGCCTTGTACGACCACACGCCCATCTTCCTCGCGATCAGCGCATACGTCATTCCCGCCGCGAAGAACAGGACATACAGGAACACGAAACCTCCCGGGTTCCAGTTCCATCCGTCCACGATCCGCGATGCCACCAACGGCACCATCAACAGGCCCAGCGCCGCCAGCGCCACACGCAGCATCGTCTTTCCCAGTTGGTTCATATGGGTTCTGTTCTCCCTGACGATTTCCACCAATGGGTTTGGAAAGCTTACTGGGACCGGGGCCCCCGCCAGTCTTAGTTGTGGACAGCATCAAGCGCTGGATCGAGAAGTGCGAGCAGAGCAGGTCTCAATTGGCGCAGGATTTCCTCCCCGATCTCTCTCTCGACGTGCTGTCGCTCACTGCGCGGCCCTTCGACGTAGGCTGCAGAAAGTTGCGCACCATCGGACACGTCGATCAGTTCCATTCGAAGGGAGAACTCGGATTCAAACAGGATCAATTCGCCCGCGAGCACGGCACGAACTCCCATGCTTTGTCCTGCATTTTGGGGATTGATGTCCAACTCCTTGTGCCCCCTTACCGTTCCCTGGGCCAATACGCGAAGACCTCAACACCCGGATAACGCATCTGTGAGATCTGAAGTCAGCAGCGAGGTCAGGAACGGAGGTTCTGCCCCTGAGCCAGTGACACGGATGGGTAAGACTGCAATGGAATAGCCTGTGTGGCCAGACAGCGTGCTTGTGGGGAGCGAGTCTGCGTGAAGCCAATCCGGAATGAATCGATACCCCATCCCTGAGACGGTCTCAATGAAGCGTGCATTCGTCCCTGTATCACCGAGAGCCTCTCGAAGCGAGTGGACGATTTTGTTGAGTCCGTGTTCAAAGTCGAGAAAGACCTGGCCGGGCCAAAGATGCTTCTGCAGTTCATCTCTTGCATGGGTTCTTAAAGGTGGCTCGAGCAGCACACGAAGGAGGGTGGTTGCGTGTGGGCTGAGTCTTACACAGAGCCCATGCTTTCGAAGATCCCCACTGATGGGATCGAATTCATACACTCCGAAGCGAAAGATCCCGGCATGTCCAGAATTCATGACGTCCTCTCTGGAACCTAGCCGCACGGTGGAAGGGGAAAACTGCAACTTGCGCGCGAGACATACATTAGCACCATTTTTGGTTTTGAATCAACCGCGTGTTGGTAAGTTATCCATGGCTTCAGGGAACCTTTGCATGCAAGTCCTTGTTTATCATGCTTTTGAATGGGAACACCGCGGTTTTGTGAAGTAACCACAAGTAACTTGTTTATCCATCTACAGATTGCTTAAATACCTTGTTCTACGTAGAGATCGAGATACGTAAGGGTGAGGAAAGATTCGACCTCCCCTGTGGGGCCGAGGAGCGGACCTGACGCCGCCCCGAGCACGTCGCCCCATGTTCGAAGCTCTTCGAATCCTCCTGCCCGCTGGATCACGGTAAGCATCTGATCCTAAAGGAGAAAGTCCTATGTCAAACTTGAAATTCTCCCCTCTCTGTCTTGGCAGGTTTCTTCTCTTCATTGTCTTTATTGGCGTCCTTGGAATGGGACTTTTGCAGGCGGCATTCGCACAGAATTGTCTGAAGGACGAGTATGGCAAGAACGTGCAATGCACAGCCAACGATGTGCGCATCGCGTATGCCACCAATCCAAGATCCATCACGGGAGTTCCCATCACCAGCTGTCAGGCTGGCTCAACCTTCAGCTTTGTCGCCGACTTTCATGTGACGACAACCGCCTCCGCCCGGGAAAACATCGGTATGTATTTCGCGACCGGCGGCCAGGGGGACGCGTTGACAGGGAGCTGCGCAGACAACATCATTGCGCCCCTCCATAACTCGACCACAACGGGTGCTACGGTACAGCTGGGAACTTCCCAATATGAAGAGAATGATCCGCCGCCGGACAACTGCGGCGATATCACGACCGCCAACAATGACCAGGTCGTTACGGTGGAGGTCGACAATGTTCTGTGCAAAGCGGCAGCGGGCACCAACAAACTGACCCTGCCGAACTGCACGAGCTGGCAGCAGCCCGGCGGAACGCTGTCTTGCGTCAGCCCCTCGCCTTCTTACCCGTGGGTGGCGGCAGCTATACCAGGGGCTCCGTCAAAGTGTAATTGCGACAGTACGTTCACTGTGCCGATTGAGGTTCAACAACCATCAGCGACGGTGGCGAAAAGTTGCAATACAACTCTTACCACAGGAGAAAAAAAGGTGTCGTGTGACGCAGGTCCGGAGGGTGGCGAGGTTACCTATCACGTGGCGATCACGAACACGTCGAACTTCGGCAGCCTCTTCATCGACCAGATTTGCGATACCGCTTACGGCAATGTTTTCACTGCCCCCGGGTACGCGTCCGCTTGCGCAGCGGGAACCGCCGGGACCGTGACTGGCATGAATACATGTTCTCCAGGGATGACGATTGCGGCGGCTGGTACTGGATCGTGTGATTTCATCGTAACCCAAGGCGAGAATGCAAATGTGACGAATATCCTGACCGTAAAGGGGCATGGTTCTGGCGGCACGCTATTTGGCCCAACCCAGTCAAACAGCGTTCTGGTCACTTCGAGTGATGCGCCGAGCACGGCGACGATAACCAAGGGCTTCGGGAGCAACCAGGAGGTGTGTGCGACCCTGAGATACAACGTGGACGTTAAAAACA
>JAJXVI010000413.1:0-2751 GCA_021782195.1 bacterium
CAGGCGGCTCTTTCCAACACCACTCGGCCCCTCAAGCACGATGACGGGTCGCTGGACGTCGGTGCTCACCTGCAGGTGGCGCTTGATCTCGGTGAGGATGTTGCCGCGCCCTACCAGTTTCGGGCACGGGAAGAGCCGATGGAAATCGTGACGCGAAAACAGGAGCACCCTTGAAGCAGGAGGCGAACTGACGCGGTTGCGCCCCTCTTCTTTCGCGCGGTAGACAGCGCGGTCGGCAGCTGCGAACAGATCCTCTGCACGCTCGCAGTCTTCTGGATAGGAAGCAACGCCAGCACTGATGGTCACCGCTATCGGGCCTCTCGCGGTTTCCAGTGAAGCCGCCCGAATTTGATCCGCAATTTTCTCAAGGATGGTAACGCCATCGGCACGGGACGCTCCGGGCATCAGTACCAGGAACTCATCGCCCCCGTAACGGATTGGGATGACCTCTGCCGTCGCACAGGATTCCTTCATTGCTCTGGCGACGACAACCAGGACTCGATCGCCTTCCTGATGTCCGTGGGCGTCGTTGACTGACTTGAAGTAATCAATATCAACGATTGCAAGGGCGAGTCGACTGCCGTGGTCCGTGGCACGTTCCGCCTCCACGGCAAAGCGGCGCGTGTAGAAGCGGCGATTGTAGATGCCGGTCAACTCGTCGACGTAGAGCTGGTTTTCCGGGTCTGCGAACGCCTGATTTGACGTATCGAGCACCATCTTGGCTTTCACTTCTCTGCCCGACCGGCCCGTCATTATGCCGGTCTTCGCGCTGCGATGTCGGCGTTCCTGTCAGGGGTGCTGGACCTGGGATTCTCCCGAGCTTTACTGGCTCACCGATGCGGACGGGCTTTCGTGCCGTGCGCCGGATCACGCACGGATGAGGACGATTTACGCACTGTGGAGCCGGCGGCTGCTCCGGGCTTCGACGGGGACGGTGTCGCCGGTGCTGTGCGTACCGGGGGAGGATCGCCCGCGGGCGGGCGGGGGGACGAGGCGGTGTCCGCGGCCGGTTCTTCGCCCTGAGAATCCGTGCGGGTGGCGGCCATGAGCGCTGCTCCCACAATTCCGGCCTCGTTTCCAAGCGCGGCAAAGACCACTGGAGTGGATGTCTTCAACTGGTCCTTGAAGTGGTCCGCGCTCTTGACGATGCCTCCTCCGAGTACTATCTGGTCCGGGTTGAGCAGATGCTCGAGGGCTTGAAGGTAGCGTGCGACGTGACGTCCCCATTTCTTCCACGTCATCTTGCGAGTCTCGCGAGCGGTGTTTGAGGCTCGTAGTTCCGCGTCTCGTCCGCGGATTTCAATGTGCCCGAACTCGCTGTTGGGAATCAGGTTGCCGCGATAGACAAGCCCCGTACCGATGCCGGTACCGAGCGTGACAACGAGCACCATCCCTGTCTGGCCACGTGCGGCGCCGTATCGACTCTCCGCGAGTGCCGCGGCGTCGGCATCGTTGACGACCGTTGCTGGTACGCCGAAATGTTCGGTCAACAGTTTTTCTGCGTCGGTACCGACCCACGCCGGGTCAAGGTGATCCGCGGTCTTGACGACACCGTTGCGCACCACCCCCGGAAAAGTGCAGCCTATCGGTCCAGTCCAGGCAAAGTGTTCCACGACGAGTGCAATGGTGTCAAGGACCGCCTGTGGCGTTGCTGGCTGAGGGGTTGCCAGGCGAAATCGCGGTGCATCGAGGCACCCTTGCACGAGATCGACCGGCGCTCCCTTGATACCCGTCCCACCGATGTCGATTCCCAGCAGGCGCATTGTCGCACCAGGCCCCCTTTTTATGTTGGTTGCGGTCGCGGCGTGAATCATCCTCACAACTGCACTCCTCGCAGGACACGTTCAATGTGGGGGGCGGAATTCCTCGTAGGGTGGCGGGCGCGTCCCACTTTCCGCAGCACAGGCGCTCGGCCTGGATTTTGTCCATCTGGTGCGTGCTTTTCTCGGGTCCGCTTGTTCCGGAATGCGATGGAGGTTAGGGCCCCCGGGCAGGCGTAATGCCAGTGCATGTCAGTGAAACTCCTCAATTGTGCCACCCTTTGCCCTCCTGGGCGTCGACTTGTGCAGGGACACGGAGGCTTCTTCCAGCGAGCCCGTCTGGTGTGCGCGTGTCTTCTCGTAGAGCGTTCGCACGGCCTCGTGCTCGTCGACACGGGGTTGGGGAGAAGAGACCTGGCAGACGGCGGCGCGGGCCTGCCTGTGGGATATCGCCTGTTCATGGCGCCCAATACCGTGTTGGAGGAGACGGCGGTCAGCCAGATTCAGCGACTGGGTTACCACGTGCGCGACGTGCGTGACGTCGTCCTCACGCACCTCGATGTCGACCACGCCGGGGGAATTGCCGATTTTCCAGAGGCGCGCGTGCACGTTCACCGCGCGGAACTGGCGCACGCAACGGCTCGCAACAACTGGCGGGAGCGATCGCGCTACGTGCCCGCGCAGTGGCTTCACGTCCCGACCTGGGTCCAATACAAGGACGGAGGAGAGGTCTGGCACGACTTCGAGGGGGTTCAACCGATTGCCGGGTGTGAGGACCTGCTTCTGGTTCCCCTTCACGGTCATACGGCCGGACACTGCGGCGTGGCGGTCAGGGACGGAGACCGCTGGTGGCTCCACGCCGGGGACGCTTTCTTTCACAGTGCCGACATCGACGCGCCGGGGGAGGGACGGGCGCGCGTGGTGTGTCCGCCGGGGTTGCGTCTGTTTCGCCGCATTGTTGCGGCGGACGACCGGCAGGCCTGTCGCAACC
>JAJXVI010000413.1:2761-3797 GCA_021782195.1 bacterium
GACGTTCCAGAGACCCGGGTCCTCTGTTCGCATTCCCCAGAGCTTTTCAACCGTTTTTCGCGGCCTGTGCCCCACGGGGGCGCTGTGTCACGCTGAGTGTGTGTTCCCTGTCGGCTTGATGCTTCGCGGGAGCGGAATCGCTGACCTCGTGCTCATGGAGACCTGGCTGTCGCGGTCGAGGGCACCCGCGGGTGCCACCGGAGCGGAATCTCTAACGCAATGCTAATGAAGCGAACGGAACAAGCGTGTGAGGCGGTTCGTTAACGTTCTGTGAGGCGCGTGGCACAGGCGTGCGAGTCGCCCGAGCAATTGCAGGATTTTGAATCGGCAGATCGGGGTTTCTATTTGCGCGAGTCTGCCGATACTGTAGACAGGTGAGGTAGAAGAGGATGCGACTGGACAGGTTGACGCTGAAGAGTCAGGAGGCGTTGCAGGACGCTGCCCGGATGGCCCAGGAGAGGAGTCAGCAGGAAGTACAGCCCGAGCACGTCTGGTTTGTGCTTTTGAAACAAGACGATGGCCTCGTTCGGCCCGTGCTGCAGCGGATCGGGGTCAACATCGTCGCGCTTCAGGCGAGCGTTGCAGACGCAGTGTCTCGTTGCCCGCAAGTTCGCGGCGTGGCCTCCCAGGCGCAGTTTTCTCAGCGTACGTTGAGACTGCTCGAGACCGCGTGGGCCGAAGCCGAGAAAATGGGCGACGAATACCTTTCCACCGAGCATCTGTTGATTGCGACCGTTGCCGATGTTGATCCCGGCAACACCGTGGGGCGCTTGCTGAGGGACGCCGGGGTATCGCCGGCGGTGTTGCTCAAGGTTCTGGCTGAACTGCGTGGCGTTCATCGGGTGACCGATGCGAATCCGGAGCAGAAATTCCAGGCGCTCGAGCGATATGGGCGCGATTTTACTGAACTGGCTCGCCGTGGACGACTTGACCCCGTCATCGGGCGCGACGACGAGATCCGCCGCGTGATGCAGGTTCTCTCGCGTCGAACCAAGAACAACCCGGTGCTTATCGGTGAGCCAGGCGTCGGGAAGAC
>JAJXVI010000414.1 GCA_021782195.1 bacterium
CAGACATGGCTGAGGAACCTTCCGGCAACCGCAAGACGGGCATCTTGAACAGGGAGCAGCGCGCTGAAGACGTGCAACTCGACCGCAGTCTGCGCCCGGCCACGCTCAACGAGTACATCGGTCAAGCGAGGGTCAAGGACAACCTTCGAGTATTCTTGCAGGCCGCGCGTGGTCGCGAGGAACCACTCGACCACGTGCTTCTTTTCGGCGCACCGGGACTCGGAAAGACCACCCTTGCGACCATCATCTCGAGTGAGATGCAGGTAAGGTTGAAGTCGACGTCCGGACCTGCCCTGGAACGTCCGATCGACCTGTTGGTCATCCTCGGAAGCCTGGAAAAAGGCGACGTCCTGTTCATCGACGAGATTCACCGCCTCTCTCGAGTCATCGAGGAGATCCTCTACCCGGCGATGGAGGATTTCACTTTTGACCGTGTGCTGGGGAAGGGACAGGGAGAGCGGACCCGCAAGATTCGCCTGCCTCCATTCACGCTTGTGGGAGCCACCACCCGTGGAGGCAACATTTCGGCACCGCTTCGCGGCAGATTCGGGATACAACTGCACCTCAATCATTACGAGGTCGAAGATCTCGCTGCAATCATTCGACGCTCGGCCTCAATCCTGGAAATCCTCGTCGATTCGGAAGGCGCCACGGAAATCGCCCGGCGGGCAAGAGGCACCCCACGAATTGCCAATCGCCTTCTCCGACGTGTTCGCGACTTTGCGCAGGTGCAGGGAGCGCCGTCGATTACGGTCTCCATTGCTGACTTTGCGCTCGATCGACTGGGAATCGACGCGATGGGGCTCGACGATGTCGACCGACGCCTGCTCCACACGCTCGCTGTCACTTTTAAAGGTCAACCCCTCGGTCTGGACACGCTTGCGGCAATCGTGAACGAGGAACCGGCCAACATCGAAGAGGTCTATGAGCCATACCTGCTCCAGCAGGGATTCATCAACCGCACGCAGAGGGGTCGAGTCGCAGCGCCAAGGGCGTTTGAGTATCTCAACGTGCCGCATGCAGACGAGGCAGAACAGGGGCGACTCTGGTAGTCGGTCGCCAACAGGTCGGCACGAGGAAGCGAGAATGCGAATGCGGCCGTGGGTGAGGACGGCAATCTGGCACGGCACGGGTCCCCTGCCACTTGAGTGCGGAACAGCGAAAGGGGGGCGTTCGGTGCGTGGAGAAGGCGCGCCCTCCAGCATTCGTCAAGGAGATACCACGATGACCACCAACCTGGAGAAGGCGCTCGACTTTCGGCAGGCACAGGCATGTGCAGACAGACTGTGGGAGCGCGAGATCGTCCCGACGCTTTCCACCTACATCGAGATTCCCAACAAGTCGCCACACTTCGACCCCGAATGGCGCGAACACGGGCACATGGACAGAGCAGTCGCTCTCATTGCCGACTGGTGCCGCGCGCACGCAATTCCAGGCATGAAGGTCGAGGTACTCTCTCTGGAAGACCGCGGTCCACTCATCTTTATGGAGGTACCGGGTGCAACCGACGACACCGTTTTGCTGTACGGTCACCTCGACAAGCAGCCGGAAATGACGGGATGGTCAGAAGGGCTGGATCCCTGGAAGGCCGTGCGGCGCGAAGATCGTCTCTACGGTCGAGGAGGGGCCGACGATGGATACGCGGCATTCGCGTCGCTTGGCGCACTGCAGGTACTTCACGAACAGGGAATCCCACACGCTCGTTGCGTCATCATGATTGAATCCGGAGAGGAAAGTGGAAGTCCGGACCTGGCTGCGTACGTGGAGCATCTTGCGTCACGCATCGGCAGGGTGAGCCTGGTCGTGTGCCTCGATTCCGGGTGCGGCGACTACGATCGTCTCTGGAGCACCACCTCTCTTCGGGGCATTGTGGCGGGAACGCTTCGGGTCGAGATTCTCAGGGAAGGCGTTCACTCCG
The DNA here is from genome assembly GCA_021782195.1 of bacterium. Taxonomy (GTDB): domain Bacteria; phylum Vulcanimicrobiota; class Xenobia; order RGZZ01; family RGZZ01; genus JAJXVI01. The sequence continues at coordinate 1,919 of JAJXVI010000414.1, forward strand.
GTGACGCGGGCGGTATCGTACCCTCCTCGTTCCGAGTCATCCGTCAGCTTCTGGACCGCGTGGAGCGGGTAGAAGACGGCTACGTAAAGCTTCCAGCCTTCCACGTTGACATTCCGGCGCAGTTCCGGTCACAGGCCGCTGTGACCGCCTCAATCCTGGGAAGCGCGGTGTATGACAAATTCCCATTTGTAGAGGGCGCTTCTCCAGCAGACGACAATCTCACGCAACTCGTTCTCAACCGCACCTGGGTCCCCTCGCTTGCAGTGGTCGGGGCCGAGGGGTTGCCGTCCGGGGCAGACGCGGGCAATGTCCTGCGACCGTTTACCGCGCTCACCCTCTCGTTTCGAATTCCTCCTCAGGTCGACGGTGAGAAGGCGCTGGCGCAGTGTCGACAGACCCTGGAAAGCGACCCGCCCTATGGAACGCGCGTGACGTTCGACGGCGAGTACGCTGAAGGCTGGGCCGCCCCTCCCCTCGCGCCGTGGTTGGGAGAAGCGATTGCCTGCGCGTCGAAAGAGCTCTTTGGCCAGGAAGCCGCATACATGGGTGAGGGGGGTAGCATTCCTTTCATCAACATGCTCGGAACACGCTTCCCCGAGGCACAGTTTCTGATCACCGGAGTGCTCGGCCCGAACTCGAACGCGCACGGTCCCAACGAGTTCCTTCACCTGCCAACAGCCCGGCGGTTGACGGCAAGCGTGGCCCACGTACTGCAAGCCCATCACAACCGAGGAAGCCGCGAAACTTCCAGAGGGTAGTCCGGACGGGATCGGAGGGCTGCCAGACTTCTGCTGATAGCCATCGCAGGTCTTGTGCAAGCTACGATACGCAGCGGTTCAGACGTTATTCCCTGCCCCGTTGGTCGGCACGACCGGCCAACGGGGTCCCGCGCACACCCGAACGGTCCCGCGCACACCCGAACGGTCCCGCGCACACCCGAACGGTCCCGCGCGGGAGAACTGGAAGGGGACGGGTCGCGCAGGCAGTCACGTCCGCCGGCTCAGGGCAGGTCAGATCAGCAAGTTTTTTGGAGGACGTGCGTGGAGCCGTCCAGCGTCAGGATCGGGGCGTACAACTCCGGGCGGCGATCACGAAAGAATCCCATCGACGCTCGGAACGTCCGGGCCGCAGAAAGGTCGAGGTCCGCGTAGAGGATCGTTTCTTCCTGGCGGTCAGCCTCGGCCAGCATCTCACCACGGTAGTCGACAATGAAGGAACTGCCATAAAAGGTTGACTGACCCTCCGTCCCCACACGGTTCGCAGCGGCCACGTAGCAACTGTTGCTTACAGCGTGGCCAATCATCGCGCGTCGCCACATCTCCCTGGTGTCAATCTGCCCGGCTTCCTCTGGCTCCGACCCGATTGCCGTCGGATAAAGCAACACCTCGGCTCCCAGCAATGCCATGCAGCGCGCACTCTCGGGAAACCACTGGTCACAGAATATCCCGGATGCTACAGTTCCGCAGTCGGTCGGCCACGCTTTGAAGCCGGTATCCCCCCCGTTGAAATAGAACTTTTCTTCGTAACAGGGACCATCCGGGATGTGTGACTTTCGATAGACGCCTCGCAGCGTGCCGCTGTTGTCGATGAAGGCAAGACTGTTGTAGTACGCCTGGCCGGAGCGTTCAAAGAAACTTACGGGAAGTACCAGGCGACGGGTACGCGCCAGTTCTTTAAAACGCGGGAGAAATGGATGGTCGGCTGCGGTATGCGCAAGCGAGAAGAACTCTTCACGCTCGGTCTGAGGAAAGTAGAGGCCTTCAAACAGTTCGGGAAGCAATACAACCTGTGCGCCGTGATCAGCGGCTTCCTCGACGCGCGACACGGCACGCGCCACGTTCTCCTCGCATGAGGTGGTCATGGCGCCCTGAACACCGG
>JAJXVI010000415.1 GCA_021782195.1 bacterium
CGAGGCCCGGGGCCACACGAGCTGAAATCGTCACGTTGGCGTTGTAGAGCATTAATTTGAGGGAGTCTACGGATGCGGCGCGGCATCCCAGCGGGTCGGGGGGAAGGTCGGACGTGATGATCCCGACGACCATATCCGTCTTGGGGTCACAGACGGCCGCCCCTTCAAGATCTCGCGAATAGGGCAGGTTCAGTCGAAACGTGCGCTCTTCCGTGCTCGAGTTCGTCGTTACGGTCCCGATCTTGGCCGTGGTTGTTGTTGCGGTCGCCCCGGTACCGCCCGGCGGGGTTTCGAGGGAGACCACGTCGACCGTCGCTCCCCCCTGAATCGTTGCGCCCCCTCCGAGACCAAGCGTGAACTGATTCGCCGGGGCGATGCGCAGCAGGGCCAGGCCTCGCGTGGGGTCTACCTGCACGCGATTGCACGGCCACATCTTGTTGTCGAAACCCACCGAGACCTGCTGACTTCCATCGACGAGCCACGAAGACGTGGCCACGTATCCGTCGCTGGAGATGAGGAAGCCGTTCCCGTACCGAATGCCGCAGTGTACGCGGCACAGGGCCGGCTGGAACGGGGAGGGTGACGTCGCGGACCGGGCCTCCTGGGCTCGAGCGACGCCACTCGCCAGGTTTGTGAGAAGAAAGAGTGTGAGCAGCGCTGCCAGGAATCTCATGCGGTCACTCCCTCTACAGCGGCATTCTGACGGCCCAGAACTCGCCGGTGTCGTTGCTGAAGTAGACCACGTGGTGGAGTACGACCGGCCTTCCGCGAATTCCGGCGTTGCTGCGGATGGTCCACTGCAACGCTCCGGATTTTGCGTCGACGGCATAGAGCCTGTGGTCTGAAGATCCGACGTACACCACGCCGTTGGAGACAGTGGGTGCTCCCACGACGCCGCGTGTTGGAAAGCCGCTAGGCCAGAGTTTCTTGCCTGTGCTGGCGGAGAATGCATACAGGTGGTGGTCGTCGCACCCCACGTAGAGCACTCCGTCATGCTCGGCGACCTGTGGATTGAAGTAGCGGCCAAGATCCTTGGGGGCAGATTTCTCCACGTTGCGTCGTGTCGTGTAAGACCAGATCGTCGATCCGTCGCTGAGCTTGCAGGCCCAGATCCGATCAGAGAGGACGACGATGATCTCGTTGCTCTTGGGAAGCACCTTGAGCCCGGCTGAAAGCGGGTGAGGTCGATCATGAAGTTCCTCGAGCACCACGCTCCATTTTGTGGTTCCGTCGGTGGCGCTTCGGCAGACGAGACTCGCCTTCTTGTGCCCGATCATGGTAAGGTTCTTGTTGACGGTTACCGGGACGTCCAGACCATAGAGAAGTTTTCCGTCAGAGTAGCCGGGATAGTACCAGATGGTGCTGTCGCCGCCTACGTGCTTGCCGATACTCCAGTCTTGCGTGCCGGAAAATACGTTGTGAGACGATAGCGTGCCCAGGCCGCCCGCTATGACGTGGTCACCTTTCATCAGAGGGCGCGCCAGGAAACCTGTCTTTACCTGCCAGTCGATGTTCCCGTTTTCGCGGTTAAGCCCCATGAGGGTGCCTCTGCCTTCAACGTGCCCGATGATTGAGGTCACGCCCAGGAAGGCGTACATCAAGCCGTTGACTCGACCGCTGAAGCTCAGTTCGCCTGATGTTGCGCAGATTTCTCGCCTGTTGGCTACTGCGGGGAAAAAGAAAGACTGCTCTGATTGAAGCAGGGGGCGTCGCACCTGGGTACGGGTGTCGTACTCGTACAGGACGTTGTCGATGCCACCGAAGTAAATCTTATGACCTATCGCGATCGGTGCGGTCACGAGTGGTGGATTGACTCCGTACGCTCCCCTGTAGCCTTGTACGGCTTCAAAGTAGCGATTGGTGGTCAGACGCGAATAATCGGGCCGCACCACGAAGCTGCGCCCGAACAGCGGATTGAGTTCACGACTTGGAGGGATCACGTTGAGCATCTTGAGGTCACCGGGCACGACCCGGGCGGCGGCCGCCGCCGGGTTCGCTGGCAATGGCTTGGCATGAACCCCGGCGTCAACGAGAAGTTGCTTGAGCTTTGCGACCGGAATTGCGAAATTGATCCCGGTGCCTTTCAGTGATGCCACGGCAATTCCAATGACACCGTCGCCATTGGCAAAGTAGACCGGGCTGCCGCTGTTTCCGGGACTGATCGAGCAATCCATCTGGATGACGCTGGGTTGGGGCAGCAGACCCCCGTTGGTTTCGCGTCGCCCGCTTACGATGCCAGAGGTGCTTGACGAGTCGAGGCTCAAGCCAAGCCAAGTCATGGTCGGTGGTTGCGGGTACCCCGTGGTGATGATGCGGGCACCGACATAGGGGAGTTGATTGCTGAGCCGGACCGTATACAGTGGTCCTGGTGCATTGACCTTCAGGAGTGCGAGATCATTGTCCCTGTCGGTCTTGACGACGGTGGCAGGCAACTTCTCCTTGTTCATCAGGTAGACGTTCACGCCTTGGGTCCTGTCCACGACGTGATGGTTGGTGACGATGTAGCCGTCGCTCGAAATGACGAAACCGGTTCCCCAGTCCATTCCGTCGGGATTGATCGATTCGACAAGCACCACAGCCGGTTTCACCGACAGGATGACTTTGTTTACATGCGACGGGATCAAGCGGCGCGTGAGTGGGAGTGAACTGCGAAGCATCTTTCGCGACTGCATTGAATCTGGCTGTCCCGCCAGTGCCGTGCGTGAGGCCAGTACGAGCATCAACATTACGGCGCATACGACGATGGTACGCATGCGTCTAGAGAACATACGATACATGGAAACACCTCCCCTGGATTCCTGAGAGATACCGTGCTGGTTCTAGAGGGTTGGCCGAACCCCTTGACAGTCTTGCGGTTGTCTCGCAGCCTGCCAGATATGGGGGACGGGCCAGATCGCGAGGTCCCTACAGGTTGATTGGCCCGACCTTTTCGGGTGCAATTCCTGCTTTGACTACGGGTTCATGGCACAGCGGAAACCGAGATCTTCACTGCCGAGATCGGGTGCACGGAAGGAGCGAGTTGTGGCAGTGGTATCCTGTCTGTCGCGAAATCCACCTCCGCGAATTACGCGCCCTTGTCCATAATTTGGGTTTGCCATGTGATTTCCGGGATACGGCAAATATTCGGAAGCGGTCCACTGCCAGACGTTGCCGATCATGTCCGAGCAACCGTAGGGGCTGTCTCCAGCGGGGAACGTGCCCACCGCTGCCGGCATGCTCAGGCCCAGATCTCGGAGCACGGCTCGACCGGGTGCGTAATTGTTGCCCCACGGGTATTTCCACCCCTGATAGCCACGCGCGGCCTTTTCCCATTCTTCTTCGGTGGGCAATCTCTTGCCTGCCCATCTTGCGTAGGAAGATGCGTCAACCCAGGTCACGTCGGTGGCGGGTCGACTGGCGCCTCCGGGGTCATCGGGCACGGACCAGCGCCCCTGTACGCGGTAGCCGGTTGCATTCACGAACGTGGAGAACTGGCTGTTCGTGACATCATACTTATCGATCCAGTAGGCGCCGAGTTCGACTGAGTGTGCGGGCATTTCATCGGCGTGGTCGCTGCTTCCCATCGTGAATTCGCCCGCTGGCACAAAGACCATCCAGGCCTTGTCGGTTCCTCGACGTTCCTTCTTTACGCGGCCCGCAGGGACGTGGGTCGAGACGGACGAGGCCGGCGGTGGTGGTGGCGGGGCGAGTGCCGAACCACCGCCGCCAGGCCTATGGCCCGTAGGTCCGGAGCCCGTGAGGCGCCCAGCGGTTCTATCCTGATAGGCGGAGA